>NZ_JPES01000036.1:0-35462 GCF_000730175.1 Haloferax sp. ATB1
GCGAACGACGCTCGGCGTCGACCTCGCGTCGGCGGCGGCGCTCGCCGTCGCGGGCTCGCCGTCGCGGCCGTCGTGTTCCGCGGCCCTCCGGCAGAGGTCGGCGACGATGTCGTCGCCAGCGTCCTCCTGCTGGGCGTCCTGCACCGGCCTGTTGCAGCTCGCGGCGTGTGGTGTCCTCTCCTTCCCCCACCAAGCCCGCGGGCGTCTTCGTCGACTGTGGCTCGTCGGCGTGTCATTCGATATCGGCCCGGGTCATCTCCTGATGTGGGTCCTCGTCGCGTAAGATTGAGTCGGATGCTCCACGACGCGAGTGCCAAGTCTCCCCTGTGCGTGCGGGTTTGCAGGGGGATACAGACGGCGGAGGTCGAACCGCGGTACGAAGACCTCCCAATCGAGTTGGCGGTCGACCCGGCGCGCTGTCGCTGGAGCGACAAGCAAGGGCGGTCTGACTCGCGGTCGACCCCCCAAACCGCCGCGGGTGACCGCTGAGCCGACGGCGGAAAATCAGTTCGCGCCGACTTCGGGGCCGATGAGAATCCAATGGAGCCGGTTCCCCCCGTCGGGGTGGCGCTCCCACCGGACGTGATAGACGGCGGGCCCGTGTGGACACGACGTACAGCCCTCGGCGCACGGCGTCCGCTTGTGGACTTCGAGGTAGCCCGCGTGCGGCACGACTTTCGTCAGCACCTCGTCCGGGCCACGAAAGCGCTCTATCGCCGCCTCGCGACCGTTGCGGTCGCTATCGTTGCTGCTGCCATCGGCGTCACGGTTCTCGCCCCCGAGGCGGCGCCCCTCCGGTGCTTCGCGGTCGCGCTCATTTTCGACGTAGTCGACGAGCGCTTCGATTTCCGTCTCGTCGAGTTCGCACGTCACCGCGGGCGAGTCGCTCGACTCTCGCCGCTCGGAATCGTCGCGGTCCATGTCGGACTCTCGTCGCGGCGTCGGTATATACGAACTGGTTTGAAAACTACTTAGTGATTGCCAAAGAGACCGCGAGGTGAGGTTTGAAGGGGCAGTTCGCGTCGCTCAGGAAGAGTTCGTGGGCTCCGAGTCCGAGCGGGCGGTCCCGGAGGGGTCGATGCCGAGATACGTCTGACAGAGCTGCCTGGGGGCGAACGAACAGGGAAGTACCAGACGACCCGCACCGGTATGGGGCCGAAGACGGCGTCCTGCCAGCCGACCCGGCCGACGAGGGGGAGAACCACGTTCGCGGAGCCGGCGGCGATGTGGCCGCCGCGGACCTTCCAGCACATCCAGAGGAACGCCGGGATGGTGACGAGCATTATCCAGACCATCAGCTTGAACTGCGCTTTCATCACGCTCCATTGGTCGCCCATCGCCTCCATCTGTTCTGCTTCGAGGCGTTCGAGCGCGTCGTCGTCGCCGCGTTCTTTCGCCGCTTCACGGCGCGACTTCAGGTCGTCTATCCGGGTCTGATGGCGTTCGAGGAGGTCCGTGTCTTTCAGCCGGTCCTGCATCACGGTCGAGTAGAGGCCGGTCGCTGCGGCGAGGACGATGACGACGACGTAGAACGGTATCGAGTGCGCCAGCGGGCCGAGTACGACGTTGTCGATGCCGGCGACCGCGTTTCGGATGCCGGCGTTCGCATAGCCGGCGAACAGGACGACGACGCCGACCGCACCGAGTTTGTCCGCCCGGGACCACGACGAGCCGGCGTCGTCGCTCGCAGCCCGTCACTGAGTTCGATCGACTGCAGTTTCGAGGCGACTCAGTCCGGGTTCGAAAGCACGAAGCCGCCGGCCGCGGCGTCGGTCAGGACGCCACGTTCGATGAGGCGACCCCACTGACCGCTCGATAGCGCGTCGTTCACGTCGCGCCAGCGGAGTTCTTCGGTCCCCTCCTTCGACCGTTCTACGCCGACTGAGAGCGCCTCCCCATCGCCGGGTTGTCCAGTAACGTCTCTAGGGGTGTCTGCGGGTATTCACTCGCCCCTATCGAGCGGTCGTTATCAACGTTTCTCTGCCGGAACGCAGACCGGTGACTGTCGACGATTCGGTGTCTCCTGAGCCGGTGGTTGTGGTCGCGCCGACTAGTCTGTTCTCGGGTTTGATACGTGGCTTCGGTTCGGAGCCGTCGGTGACCACGGGCGGTCGAAGTCGATATATCGGCCTCCCATGGTCGGTCGGATATATACCAGACGGGAGAGTAATCGTCGTCGCATGTCGAACGCTAGCGCACCGAATTCCGAACTCACGGGCCCGACCAGACTCACGCTCAAGGTCTGGCACCCGGACTGCTGGACGCTGGAAGTGACGGAGAACGTCGACGCCGGGGTCACCGCTCACACCGTGTACAACACGCCCGAAGACACAGTCAAGGGACACTTCACGGTCTACGCCGACCGGGTCGAGGACATCGACGACTTCGTCCGCGCGACCGAGCGGTCGCGGTTGACTGACTCCGTCTCCGAGTTGAGCCCCCGCCACGAGTTCGACAACGGCGCGTCGAACGTCGGCAACACGACGCGGGAGTTGATGGTCGAGTACGACCCCGAAAACAGCATGACCGACTCGCTTCTATCACACGGCTTCGTCCACGACGCGCCCGTCCGCGTCGACGACGGCTGGGAGTACTGGCCGGTCATCGACACCGCCGACCGGGCCGACCTCCGCGAACGCCTCGACTCGCTGGAGGCGGCGAATCAGGCCGAAATCATCGTCACCAAGGTCACTTCCGTCGCCGGCGCGAAAAACCACGTCTCGCACCAACTGGACAAGCTCTCGAACCGCCAGCGCGAGGTGTTCGAACTGGCCTGTCGGCGCGACTACTACACGTGGCCACGAGCGACGACGACGCGGGAACTGGCCGACGAACTCGACATCTCGAAAACCACGCTGCTCGAACATCTCCGGAAGGCCGAGGCGAAACTCCTCAACCAGTATGCGGAGTCAACTCCGTAACGCCGCCGACGCCGCCCATTATTCGATTCGATAACGTTCCCTCCAGTTTACTCCGGACACGGTGGTGTCGGTTCGACGGGTCGCGTCCGCGGTACCGACAGCGTCTTTCCGTTCAGTCGGCCCCCTGTGGCGCGCGCCACGTACAGTCAGTACAGCGTTCGATTCCGTGTCGTGTCTGCGTCTCCGAACCGCACTCCGGACATCGTTGGGTCGACAGTCGCTCCGTGGCTGAGTTCGTCATGGCTGAGTCCTCGGTGGAGGGTGAGTTATACTAGTGTCTGTCCATGGGAGGGTAGCCCTCGTGAGAGGTCGGGAGAGCGTACACGCCGCAACTCCGGCTTCGGAGTTCGCCCGCCTGCTGGAGTCGGCTACAGGCGTGTTCTATCTCGATAGGATGTCCGTCTACTCCGGAGAGTATCTCGTCTATCGGCGTCGCCCCCCGGCGGTCGAGAAGCGCGAGTACCGCCCGTTCGAGTTCGTCCGTCCGCTCGTCTGTCTGGTCGTCTCTCACGCGCACCGACGTGCTTCCGACTCGTGGTTCGTCCCGCGCCCGTCTCCCGGTATTCGGTCGCCTTCGGCCCGCTCGTCGCTGGTCGTGACCATGCCGGTGGTGTCCGCTTCGTGGTTATATACACATCCCCGACTATGATACGGGCCGACCGATGATTTGGGCCAAAACTTCCCAGCTGTTGATGTTTACTGCCAGACTCTCAATCTCATAATAGGGGGTCTGAAGTGGCTTACTGTCCGAATATAGTTGAACTACCAAATTCATTATAACAGAGTTCATATAAATTTTTTATTGACGAACCCGACCATAGTAGCACATCCGTATAACTACCTTCTGTTCAAGGATCTGGGTAGGATTATCATGTCAGACTCAGAGGCGAGAACGGCGAGAGAGGAGTGGGGGAGCCGGTTCGGCTTCCTCATGGCGATGCTCGGCGCGATGGTGGGCGCGGGCAACATCTGGCGCATGCCGTTTACGACGGGCGAAAACGGCGGCGGTGCCTTCCTCGTGGCCTACATTCTCTTGTTGTACCTCATCGCGGTTCCCGGACTGATGGCCGAGACGATGATCGGCCGCTACACGAACCACGGGGTCATCGGGGCGTTCAGGAAGGTCCTCGGGAGCAAGCGGGCGCAGGGTCTCGGCCTCGTGGTCCTCATCGTCAACGTGGCGCTGATGTCGTACTACGCGCCCATCATCGGCTGGGCGCTCTACTACGCCGGCCACTCGATGCTCATGACGTTCACCCAGCCGGGGTTCCAGCCGCAAGCGTTCTGGGAGGGCTTCATCAACAATCCGGCGCTCGTCGTCGGAATGCACACGGTGACGATGGCCGGTCTGGCCGGCGTTCTCGTGTTCGGTATCCGCCGGGGCATCGAGCGCGTCGTGAAGTGGATGATTCCGTTGCTCGTCGTCGCGCTCGTGGCCGTCTCGATTCGCGGCGTCACGCTCCCCGGTGGCATGGAGGGCATCGCGTTCGTCTTCACGCCCGATTGGGGGTATCTCACCCGCGGCAGTACGTGGGTCGCGGCGCTCAGTCAGGCGCTGTTCTCGACGGGTCTCGGGTGGGGCATCGCGCTGACCTACGGGAGCTACCTCAGCCGGTACGACGACGTGCCGCTCGGCGGCGGCCTGTTCACCGCCATCGGAAACACGAGTATCGGCCTGCTCGCGGTGTTCGCCACGTTCCCCGTCGTCTTCGCGTTCGGACTCGAACCGAGCGCCGGGTCGAACCTGCTTTTCATCTCGATGGCGCAGGTGTTCCCCGAACTCCCCGGCGGGAGTCTGTGGGCTATCGTGTTCTTCGTCTCCTTCTTCTTCGCGACGTTCACCTCCGGCCTCGGCATCACCGAGGTCGCCGTCACCACCGTCTCGGAAGAGACGCGGCTCTCGCGGACGGGTGCCGTGCTCGCGTCCTGCGGCGCTATCTGGCTGTTCGGCCTCCCGAGCGCCTACTCGTCGGCGTTCCTCGGACGGATGGACTTCATGTTCGGGAGCTTCGGGCTCCCGCTGGCGACGCTTTCTATCATCGCACTCGTCGCGTGGAAGTTCGGCCCCGAGCGCGCCCGCGTTCTCGACCTCAACCGTAACGCCGGCATCTACGTCGGCTCGTGGTGGAATCCGGTCGTGAAGTACGTCATCCCCGTCGTGATGGTGTTCATCCTCGGCTACGGCGTCTACTCCAGCATCGGGACCGCGAACCAGCGGTTGATGCTGCTCGGCGTCGCGTTCATGGCCGCGCTCGTCGTCGTGAGCACGCTCGTGATGAGCGTCGTCGGCGACGAGCCGCCGTCCGGTTCCGCGGCGGTCCCGGGAGGTGACGACTGACATGGCGCTGTCGACGCTCACGTGGGTCTCGATGCTCGTCTCGCTCCTCCTGTTGCCCGGCGTCGCGGCCGCGGTCCTCGTCAGGTCGCTCCGCACCGAGGAACGCAAACTCGCGCTCTTACGGGAACAGGACGACGTCGATAGCTACTCTCCGCGGGCGCTCTCCGACCTCCGCGAGTGGATTCGCGCGAACCCCGACGACCCCTACGCGCCGATTGCCCGCCGCCGCTACAACGAGTGCGTGCGGTCGCTCCGAGCGATTGACGAGCCGCATTACGACTGGTCCGACGAGCAAATCGCCCGGCTCGAACTGGTGGACGAATGAACGGAGACCCCGCGGCCGACGGCCTCGCGGACGAAAGTGAGTTCGAGTTCGACGAACTCACCACGGACGCGTCGTTTACGACCATCGACACGCACACCGAGGGCGAGCCGACCCGCATCGTCGTCGACGGCATCGACCGCTCGGCGCTCGTGGGTGACTCAGTTCGGGAGCGCCGCGATTCGTTCGCCGACACCCACGACTGGGTGCGCGACCTGCTGATGCGAGAGCCCCGCGGCCACGACGACATGTTCGGAGCTGTCGTCGTCGATTCCGACCATCCCGACGCTGACGTGGGCGTCTTCTTCATGGACAGTCGGGGCTACCTCGACATGTGCGGCCACGGGACCATCGGCGTCGTCTCCGCGCTCCTCGAACTGGGCCGACTCGACCGACGCGAGACCGTCCGCGTCGAGACGCCGGCTGGACTCGTCGAGGCGGCGCCCGAATACGCGTCCGACGGCGGCGTCGAGCGCGTCACGATAGAGAACGTCCGGTCGTTCGTCTACGACCGGGCGACGGTCCCGGTCTCGTTTCTCGACTCGCCGCTCCCCGTCGATGTCGTCTACGCGGGCAACTTCTTCGCGCTGGTCGACAGCGACCACCTCGACCTGCCCGTCGAACCGCGGCACGCGGCGACGTTCGTCGATTGGGGCCTCGAAATCCGCGACGCCGTCAACGAGCGCCTCGATATCGTCCACCCGCTCACCGGCGAGGAGGGCTCGGTCTCGATTACCGAGATATACGGCACGCCCGAGGACGTAGACCGGAGTATCGTCGTCTTCGGCGAGGGACAGGTTGACCGCTCGCCGTGCGGGACCGGGACGTGCGCGAAGATGGCGCTCCTCCACGACGCCGGCGCGCTCGACATCGGCGAGTCGTACCTCCACGAGAGCATCGTCGGCACGCGCTTCGAAGGGAGGCTCGTCGCGGCCGACGAACGCGACGGCGTGACGCTGACGACGCCGCTCATCACCGGGTCGGCCCGCATCACGGGGAAACACCGGTTCGTCAAGGACGCGAAAGACTCGCTTTCCGGGTTCAGTATCTCGGCCGAGTAGCGGGTTCGGCCGGACCGTTCTTGTTCGTTAGTCCATCCCGCTCGATAGCTCCACGTCGTCGGTCTCCAGTTCGCCACCGGCCGGCGTCCCGCGGACGTCGCCCTCGCGCCACGTTCCCCGGCGGAACCAGAGCCACGCGATGAGCGCGCCCGCGACGTTCGAGACGAAGAACGCTATCCAGATGCCTCGCACGTCGATGCTCCCGAGGAACCAGAAGTCGGTCGGCAGGAGCCCCTGCGACGCGACGAAGGCGACCGGAAGCCGGATACCGGCGAGCGTGACGACCGATATCACCGCGGCGATGAGCGTCTTGCCCGCGCCCCGGAAGCCGCCGGTGAACGCCCGCATGATACCGATGAAGCCGAACGACAGCGAGACGTACCGCAAGAACTGCGCGCCCACGTCGAGGACCGCCGCATCGGTGGTGAACACCGAAACGATGGGCTCAGGAACGAGGAAGATGGCGAGTCCGAGCAGGCCGAGGACGAAGAACAGTCCCTTGGCCGCGACGTAGTTCGCCTGTTCCGCGCGGTCGTACTTCCCCGCGCCGATGTTCTGGCCGGACATCGTCTCGACACCGCGCGCAACGGCGATAGCCGGGAGGAAGATGACCGAGAACACGCGGGTGCCGATGCCGAACGCCGCGACGACGGAGGTCGAAAACAGGCCGACGACGATGAGAAGCGCGTTGATGGAGAGCGCGCGGCCCGTCCCCTCGATGCTGGCGGGGATGCCGATGCGGAGAATCTTCCGCAGGTACTCGAAGTCGGGTCGCATGTCCGTGAGGTGAATCTGGATGCCTCTGGTGCCCGACACCATGATGGCGATGCCGACGACCATCGCGAGGACGCGCGAGATGACGGTGGCGATGGCCGCGCCCTGAATCCCGAGTTCGGGGAACTGAACCGGCCCCAGCGCCCAGCCGTTGATGAAAAACGGGTCGAGGACGACGTTGAGGACGACAGTGCCGAACATCACGAGCATCGGTGTGATGGTGTCGCCCGCCCCGCGCATCAGCGAGATGAACACGAAGAAGCCGAACATGAACGGCAGGCCGAGCGCGATGACCTGCATGTAGGCCGTCGCGCCCGGGAGCACGTCCGGCGAGGCCCCGAGGAAATCGAGGAACGGGTTGACCAGCGGGTAGCCGAGCGCGCCGAGCATCGTGGACCCGAGGAACGCGAACGTGACGGTCTGAGAGGCCGCGTACTCGGCTTTGTCCGTCTCGTCGGCTCCGGTGTGCTGGGCGACGAGGACGCTCCCGGCGACGGACAGTCCCATCCCGAGCGAGATGAGGAGGAACACCATCGGGAAGGCGAACGAGATTGCCGCGAGCGCCTCCGTGGAGTACTGCCCGAGCCAGAACGTGTCCGCGAGGTTGTACGCCGTCTGGAGGAGGTTCGTGACGACGATGGGGAGCGACAGGTAGAGAAGTGGCTTGACGATGCCGCCCTCGGTGAGATTGAGCTCCGCTTGCCCCTTGAACAGACTCATTCGTCCACCCCCGCCGCCGGCGTCCAGCCGAGGTGAAGTTCGAGGGCGTCTTCGACGACCCGCCGGGTCTCAGCGGGGTGTTCGCCGAGCGCGACGGCGCGGGCGTGTGCGCCGTTGCTCATGGTCGTGACGAGCCGCGCAATCTCCGCCGGGTCGGCCTCGTCGAACTCCCCGGATTCGACGCCGTCGCGGACGATGTCGGCGACGGTTCCGCGCATCACGTCGTCGAGGTCGAGGAAGCGCTCGCGGAACAGCTCGTGGTAGGGCGCTTGCGCCTTCAACTCCATGAGCGCTACGGGGAAGCCGTCGACGTCGGGCTCCTCGGGGTTGAACACCGCGTCGAGAACCGCGTCGAGCCGCTTCCGCGGGTCGGACGCGCCGCACGACAACTTCGACTCGAATCGCTCGATTCGGTCGTCGAGGAAGGCGTTGAGAAGCTCCTCTTTCGTGTCGAAGTGGTAGTGAATCGCGGCGCTCGTCACCGACGACTCGTCCGCGATTCGCTGCACCGTCAGGCCGGCGTACCCGTGTTCGCAGAGCGCTCGGTTGGTCGCTTCGAGTATCTCGGCCCTGGTCTCTGCGTCCATCTTCTGTCCCGGCTTACTGACCGGTCAGTTAAGAGACTTTGGACCGCCAAACCCTTCGTTAGGGCGACTCACGGCCGGCCGTCTGCCAGAGTTTCTAAGTGGCTGACCCGGGTATTCGAGTGTAGTGCCTCTCTCACTGTCACCGTACGTGGGTGCGCTTCTGCTCGCGACCGTGATTTCCGCCTGGGTCGCGAGCTACGGCTGGCAGTACCACGACGAACCGACCGGGCGGTGGTTCATCGCCCTCGCTCTGAGCGCCGGCGGCTGGTCGCTGGTCGAGGCGTTTTATCTCCTCGCCGACTCGGCGTCCGTCCGCCTCCTGTGGTTCGTTCTCATCTTGATACCCGCGGAGGCGGCGGTCTTTTTCACCCTGCTTTTCGCCCTCGAAATCGCGGGCTACGAGCGGTTGGTCTCTCGCCGCACCGCCGCGCTGTTCGCCGTGTGGCCCACGTTGACCGTCGTGGGGGCGGTAACGAACGCGCTCGGACTCCACACGCTGCTGTGGGAGTCGCTGTCGTTTTCGACCACCGGTGGAATCACGACGGCCGATGTCGTCTACGGACCGCTGTTCTGGGTGGATATTGTCTACAGCTACGTCGCGGTCGGGGCCGCGCTCGTCGCCCTCGGCATCCACTGCCTGCGGAGCCGCCAGATATACCGAAAGCAAGCGCTCCTCCTGTTCGTCGCGGTTCTCGTTCCCCCCATCGTCGGCGCGGTGTATCTCGCGGTACCATTCTCGCCCGCGAACCCCATCGCCATCTCGTTCGCCGCCACGTCGTCGCTGCTCGCCATCGGGCTCTCGCGGTACCGAATCCTCGACATCAGCCCTATCGCGCGGGACCTCGTCATCGAGCGGATGGCCGACCCCGTCATCGTCGTCGACCGAAAGGGCCGACTGGCCGACACCAACCCGTCGGCGAGGGCGCTTTTCGACGTGGAGCCCTCGTCGCTGGGGGCCCCCGTGGCCGACGTGTTCGACGTGGAGGCCGCCGAGGCCCTCGAAACCGGCGGGGAGATTCGAGTCGTCGACGACAACGGCGAGGCGCGCTACTTCGAGGTCGACAGGTCGGCCGTGACCGACGGCCGAGACGCGGTTCGCGGCCACCTGCACATCCTCCACGACATCACCGAGCGCCGCGTCCGCGAGCGGTGGTTCCGCGCGCTCACGGAGAACGCCTCCGACCTCATCTTCGTCCTCGACGCCGACGGCTCGGTCAGCTACCTGAGCGACTCGGCCGCCCAGACGCTCGGCACCGATGAGGACCCGAGCGAGGTACAGACGCTCGCGCGGTTCCTCCACCCCGACGACGAGGACGCCGCCATCGAGACGTTCCGGGAGGCGGTGGCGCGCCCCGACGAGGACGCCACCGCCGAACTCCGGTTCCGCAGTTCGACTCGCGGGTGGCGCGTCTTCAGCGTCCGGTGTCGGAACCTCCTCGACGACCCCGTCGTCGGCGGCGTCGTCGTCAACGCCCACGACGTGACCGACCGGCGAAAGCACGAACAACAGCTCGAAACGTTCGCGAACGTCGTCTCGCACGACCTGCGCAACCCGCTGAACGTGGCGGAGGGCTACCTCGACTTGGTGAAGGAGGCGGAGCGCCCCGACCCGGACCACGTCGAGCGAATCGAGGCAGCCCACGAGCGCATGGGCGAGATTATCACCGACGTGCTCGCGCTCGCTCGCGGCGGCACGGTCGACGAGCGCGAGACGGTCTCGCTCGACGCCGTCGCGACCGAGGCGTGGGCGAACGTCGACACCAAATCGGCCGCGCTCGAGGTGGCCGAAAGCGCGTCGTTTGTAGCGGACCGGACTCGGCTCCTCCAGCTTTTCGAGAACCTGTTTCGAAATTCCATCGAACACGTCGGCGACGGCGTGACCGTCACCGTCGGCCGACTCGACGACGACGCGGGCTTCTACGTCGAGGACGACGGCCCCGGCGTGCCGCCGGCGGACCGCTCGAAGCTCTTCGAGTCGGGGTTCACGACCGCGGCCGACGGCACCGGCTTCGGCCTCGCAATCGTCCGCACCATCGCCGACGCTCACGACTGGTCGGTCGGCTACGAGGACGCCGCGGACGCCGGCGCGCGGTTCGTGATTCGGGGCGTCGAACCCGCCGAGAACTCAGCGCAGGAGGCGGACGCGGCGTCGGCTGACGACGCCTGACTGCGGTCCCGAGCGGGCCACCGCCGGGACACTATCGGGTCACCGGACTACCAGAAGCGGTTCTCGTCGAGCCGCCGGAGCGCCTCCTCGATGGTCGTCTCGTTGCGGGAGAAGGTGAACCGGACCCAGTCCGCGGACCCCTCGGTGTAGAAACTGCTCCCGGGGACGACCGCGACGCCGGCCTCGCGGACGAGTCGGTGCGCGAACTCGGTGTCGTCACCGTCGCCCGGATAGCGCGTCAGCATGTAGTACGCGCCGTCCGGTTTCACGGGGTCGAGGCCGACCTCCCGGAGCCCGTCGTACAGCAGTTCGCCGCGGCGTTCGTACGAGTCCGAGAGGTCGTCGTAGTAGTCCGCCGGGAGCGACAGCGCCTCCACGCCCGCCTGCTGGAACGGCGTCGGCGCGCAGATGCTCGTGTAGTCGTGGACCTTCCGCAGTTCGGCCGACAGCGGTTCGGGAGCGAGCGCGAACCCGACGCGCCACCCCGTCACGGAGTACGTCTTCGACAGCCCCGTACAGACGACGGTTCGGCCGGCGAGCCCGTCAATTTCGACGGGGCTGACGTAGTCATCGTCGTAGACGATGTGCTCGTATATCTCGTCGGTGACGACGACGAGGTCTTCCTCGGCGGCGACCTCCGCGACGAGCTCGAGTTCGGCGGGCGAAAAGACGTTCCCCGTCGGGTTGTGCGGGTGGTTGAGAATCAGCATCGACGCGTCTTCGGCGGCGTCCCACAGCGCGTCGGCGTCGAGTTCGAGGCCGTCGGTGATGTCGAGCGGCATTGGCTCTCCCCCGGCGAACTGGACGGCCGGGATGTAGCTCTCGTAGGTCGGCTCGAAGTAGATGACGCCGTCGCCGGGGTCGCAGAGCGCGAGGAGCGTCGAGACGACGGCCTCGCTCGTCCCGGTGGTGATTGTGACCTCCGTTTCGGGGTCGTAGCGGACGCCCTTCCACTCGGCGTAGCGCTCCGAGACCGCCTCGCGGAGTTCCGGGAGCCCCCACGTGATGGTGTACTGGCTCGACGTGTCGATTGCGTCTTTGGCCGCCTCCTTCACGCTCGCCGGCGTCTCGTCCTCGTCGGGAATGCCCTGCGAGAGGTTGATGGCGTCGTGTTCGTGCGCCTCGCGGGTCATCTCTCGGATGACGGACTCGCGGGTTCCCGCGACGCGCTCGCTCCCGATGGGCCGGGAGAACGCGGTCGGATGTGGCATACGTGGGCTGGGACTGGCTGACACAAGAAGCTTGGCGGACGCCATCGGTAGCCCCAGTCGCGCACCCGACGAACGTTTTAATGCGATGAGGCCGACGTAACTCCTGTATGTCGAACCGTCGTGGGCCGGACTTCGAAACGAGGATGGCCGAAGACGAGGAGAGACCGCCTCCGGCGTCGTTCGTCGAACAGGCCACCGTCACCGACGGCACCGTCTACGACGAGTTCGAGGAGAACTGGCCCGACTGCTGGGAGCGAGCGGCGGCGACGCTCGACTGGTTCGACCCCTACGAGTCGGTCCTACCCGACGACGAACCCCCGTTCGAGTGGTTCGCCGGGGGGACGCTGAACGCCTGCTACAACTGTCTCGACCGGCACGTCGAAAACGGCGACAAGAACCGCGTCGCCATCAAGTGGGAGAGCCACCTCGGCGAGACGCGAACGTACACGTATCAGGACCTCTACCGCGAGGTGAACGAGTTCGCGGCGGCGCTCCGTGCACAGGGCGTCGAGGAGGACGACGTGGTCACGCTCTACATGCCGATGATTCCGGAGTTACCCATCGCCATGCTGGCCTGCGCCCGCATCGGCGCGCCCCACAACGTCGTCTTCGCGGGACTGTCGGCGGACGCGTTGGCGACCCGACTGGAGAGCGCGGACTCGGCGTTCCTCGTCACCTGCGACGGCTACTACCGGAGAGGGAGCGCTATCTACCTGAAGAGCAAGGCCGACGACGCCCGTCTCAAGGCCGCCCACGACCTCGAGGAGATGGTCGTCGTCGAGCACCTCGGCGAGACCGAACACCTCGGAGCGGGACAGCACACCTACGACGAACTGGTCGACGCCCACGCCGGCGCGGAGGTCGACCCTGTCGAACGGGCGGCCGACGACGTGCTGTTTCTCATCCACACGTCGGGGACCACCGGCGAACCGAAGCGAGTCGAACACGTCACCGCCGGCTACCTCGCCCACGTCACGTGGACGTCGCAGACGGTGTTGGACCTCAAGCCGGAGGACACGTATCTCTCTACGGCGAACATCGGCTGGATTAGCGGCCACTCGTACGTCGTCTACGGCCCGCTGGCGCTCGGCACGACGACGGTGATGTACGAGGGCACGCCGAACTACCCGGAGAAAGACCGCATCTGGGACCTCATCGAGGAGAACGCCGTCGACGTGTTCTACACGGCTCCGACCGCGATTCGGTCGTTCATGAAGTGGGACGCGTCGCTCCCGGCGTCGCGCGACCTGTCGAGTCTCCGCCTGCTCGGCACGGTGGGTGAGCCAATCAATCCCCGGGCGTGGAAGTGGTACTACGAACACATCGGCAACGAGAACTGCCCGGTCGTGGACACGTGGTGGCAGACCGAGACCGGCGGCATGATGATAACCACCCTCCCGGGCGTCAAGAACATGAAGCCCGGCACCGCCGGGCCGCCGCTCCCGGGCGTTGGCGCTCGAGTTGTCGACGGCCGCGGCGAGGAAGTTCCTGCGAACGAGGCCGGTTATCTCGTCCTTACGCGCCCGTGGCCCGGCATGCCGCTCGCGCTCCGACACGGCCACCGATGGGGTGAGGACGCGGCGAAGCTCGACGTGGACGGCTGGCACTACTTCACCGGCGACGGCGCGAAAGTGGACGATGACGGCTACATCACCGTGCTCGGGCGGGTGGACGACGTTATCAACGTCTCGGGCCACCGCCTCGGAACGATGGAAATCGAGTCGGCTATCGTCGGCGTCGAGGGCGTCGTCGAGGCCGCCGTCGTCAGCGTCGACGACGCCGACACGGGCGGCATCCACGCGTACGTCACGCTGGAGACGAGCGTCTCCGGGGACGACGACCTCCGCGAGCGAATCGGCTCGCACGTCCGCGAGCGAATCGGTCCGATTGCCACGCCGGACGCCGTCATCTTCACGCCCGACCTCCCGAAGACGCGGTCCGGGAAGATCATGCGCCGGTTTCTGGAAAACATCACCAACGGCGAGGAGTTCGGCGACACGTCCGCGCTTCAGAACCCGGAAATCGTCGGCGAACTCGAATCCATCGTCCGAGACAGCTGACGACGTTTCGGATTCTACTACATACGCGAAACTCTGTTACTGCCCCGGTGAGTGGTGTTCTTTCCTCTCCACTGGCTTCTCTGTGTATCCGTTCTCCTTCCACCGGAAGATTTAGTTCGCTCTTCGATATTATTCCGAAACGAATGCCGGGTGGAGACTCCGAACCGACGCCGTTGTCTGCGGGTGGGTACGAGCAACTGCGTCGGTCGACCGAGACGTACCGCGAGGACCTCGTGCTTCGACTCGGCGCGGAAGTCGGACTCACGCCGGCCGAGATGAGTCAGTTCGAACCTTCCCACGTGACCCAGCGGCGACACCGGGGGACGGAGTTCTACTTCCTCGCCGTTCCGACCGACGGCCGGGAGGCGTACTTGCCGACCGAGGTCGAACACGACGTTCGCAAGTACGTCACGACGACCGACATCGACGAGACTGAACGAGTGCTTCCGGTCACGCCGCGGCGTCTGCAGATGCTCGTGGCATCGGTCGGAACGCGGGCCGCCGAACGAACCGGTCGCGAGGGGTTGGCGGACGTTTCGACCCGTGACCTGCGTCGGCACTTCGCCCGAACGATGCTCGGTGACGGCGTCCCGCCGAGCGTCGTCATGCGAATCGGCGGGTGGGACCGAATCGAGAGTCTCGCGCCGCTCCTCGACGAACCGAGCGAAGACGAGGTGCTCGATGCGCTGTCGCCGGATGCCGTCGACAGCGTCGAGCGTCCCGCGGGCGGTGAATCCGACCGAGTGCGTCAGGTCGTCGAAACCGCCCGAAGCGTCGGGTCGGCACTCTCGGGGGTGAACACGCGAGGCGAGGTCGAACAGGCCGTCTGTGATGGACTCGCCGATTCGAGCCACTACCGTTTCGCTTGGATAGCGTCGGACGAAACCGATGCGCGAGCGTCGCTCACCGTCGCCGGACTCGACGAGGAATCGCTCGAAGCGGTCCGCCGGTCGCTCGCCAGTCGAGACACGGATTTCGCTCGACGCGCGTGCGATACCGGTGCCGTGCAGACCGTGCGTATCGACCTGCCGCCGAACTCCGAGAGCGGCCGCCTCGCTGTCGTCCCGCTGGTACACGGCGAAACCGCCTACGGCGCGCTCTACGTCGCGCTCGATGACGAAGCGGTCCCCGCCGCCGAGGCGGACGTGCTGGTGACGCTGGGTCGCCACGTCGGACAGGCAATCGCCGCCGCGGAGCGTCGGAAGCTACTCCTCGCCGACACCGTCGTTCAACTGGAGTTCGAATCATCGGACCAACAGGACGTGCTCGTCGGACTCTCCGCGGACCTTGGTTGTTCGGTTCGTCTCCGCGGCGTCGTTCCTATCGAGGAGCGGTCGTTGCTGTGCTTTCTCACCGTTCGGGGGGCGACGACGGACGCGGTGTTCGACAAGTTGCAAACGACGGACGCCGTCGAGCACATCCGCCTCATTCGCGACCGAGGGACGGAGTCACTCCTCGAAGTCGCGCTCTCCGCGGGGTCGACGATTACGACGCTCACGTCCTACGACGGAACCGTCTCGCGGTTCGTCGCGGAGGGCGGCGTGGCCCGTCTCGTCGGCGAATTTTCGAACGAAGCGCCGCTCCGAGACGTGCTGTCCGACCTGACCGACGCGTATCCCGCTACCGAACTCGTCTCGAAACAGGAGGTCGAACGGCCCACGCGAAACACCGCCGACTTTCGGGAGTCGCTCGTGGCGCGACTCACAGACAAGCAGCAGTCCGTCCTGCGAGCGGCCTATCTCGCCGGGTACTTCGAGTGGCCCCGCGGTAGTACCGCCGAAGACCTCGCGGATTCGATAGACATCTCGTCGCCGACGCTCCACCAGCATCTCCGAACCGCACAGCAGAAACTCATGACTGCGTTCTTCGACGACGACAGCGACGAACACGCTTCGACCCTAAACCCTTAGGCGTGCGACCGATTAGCACACGAACGTTCATTATTAACTGAACTATTACTAATAAATTCAGACAGTAGTTTATTCCGTCTGTATTCCTTTCTTGGGCCTACCATACCGCGTTTAGACTGTTATTCATAATCATGATGTTAACTTTCGATAATTAGTTACCCTACTTATGCCCCTTGTGGAGGCTCGTTAACACGACATATGGCACAGGGTGACACCGAACTGGAGGCACGGCTGGAAGAACAAGACGAGTTCGAACCCTCCGAGGAGTTCGTCGCACAAGCGAACGTCTCGGACGCCGGCATCTACGACGAGTTCGAGGAGAACTGGCCCGAGTGCTGGGAGCGGGCCGCCGACTTGCTCGATTGGGACGCCGACTACGACGAGGTGCTGGACGACTCGAACCCGCCGTTCTACGAGTGGTTCACCGGCGGCGAACTGAACGCCTGTCACAACTGCGTGGACCGCCACGTCGAAAACGGGGACAAGAACCGCGTCGCCATCAAGTGGGAGGGCGAACACGGTGAGACGCGAACGTACACGTATCAGGACCTCTACCGCGAGGTCAACGAATTCGCGGCGGCCCTGCGTGACCTCGGCGTCGAGGAAGACGACGTAGTCACGCTCTACATGCCGATGGTTCCGGAACTCCCCATCGCCATGCTGGCCTGCGCCCGCATCGGCGCGCCCCACAACGTCGTCTTCGCCGGTTTCTCCGCCGAGGCGCTGGCGACCCGGATGAACGCCGCCGACTCCCGGTTCCTCGTCACCTGCGACGGCTACTACCGCCGCGGCGACCCGCTCGACCACCTCGACAAAACCAACGAGGGACTCGACAGCGTCGACCACGGCGTCGACGCGACGGTCGTCGTCGACCGCCTCGGCGACGACGGCTTCGGCCACGACCTGAAGGGTAACCAGCACGACTGGGACGACCTCCTCGACGAACAGCGCGGCGAGCGCGTCGAGCCCGTCGAACGCGACGCCGAAGACATGCTGTTCCTGATGTACACTTCGGGAACGACGGGGCAACCGAAGGGTGTCAAACACACCACCGGGGGGTATCTCTCCTACGCGACGTGGACCTCCCACGCCGTCCTCGATATCGAGAAGGAAGACACCTACTGGTGTTCGGCCGACATCGGCTGGATTACGGGTCACTCCTACATCGTCTATGGCCCGCTGGCGCTCGGGACGACGACGGTGATGTACGAGGGGACGCCCGACTTCCCGAACCGCGACCGGATGTGGGACATCGTCGAGAAGTACGCCGTCGACGTGTTCTACACGGCCCCGACGGCGATTCGCGCGTTCATGAAATGGGGAAGCAAGTACCCCGAACAGCACGACCTGTCGAGTCTCCGCCTGCTCGGGACCGTCGGCGAACCTATCAACCCGCGCGCGTGGAAGTGGTACTACGAGCACATCGGCAACGAGAACTGTCCGGTGGTAGACACGTGGTGGCAGACCGAGACCGGCGGCATGATGATTACGACCCTCCCGGGTGTCAAGAACATGAAACCCGGGTCCGCCGGGCCGCCGCTGCCGGGTATCGACGCCCAAATCGTCGACACCAACGGCGACGAAGTAGAACCCGGTCGCGCGGGCTATCTCACGGTGAACAAGCCGTGGCCGGGGATGCTCCGGACGCTCTACAAGAACGACGAGCGCTACATCTCCGAGTACTGGGAGGAGTACTCCGACACCGACAGCGACGACCCCGACGACTGGGTGTACTTCCCCGAGGACGGCGCGAAAGTGGACGACGACGGCTACATCACCGTGCTCGGGCGGGTGGACGACGTTATCAACGTCTCGGGCCACCGCCTCGGAACGATGGAAATCGAGTCGGCCATCGTCGGCGTCGAAGGCGTCGCCGAGGCGGCGGTCGTCGGCGGCAACCACGAGGTGAAAGGCGAGGCCGTCTACGCCTACGTCATCACCGAAGACGGGTACGAGGAGGGGGAAGACCTCCGCGCGCGCATTATCGAGGGCGTCGAGGACGCCATCGGGCCCATCGCCAGACCCGAACAGGTCGTGTTCACGCCGGAACTGCCGAAGACGCGCTCGGGCAAAATCATGCGCCGCCTGCTCGAAGACGTGGCGAACGGCGCGGAGCTGGGTAACACCTCGACGCTCCGGAACCCCGAAATCGTCGAGAAGATAGAAGCGAAAGTCCGCGCACAGAGCGACTGAGCGGCCCCCTTCGGCCGCCCGTATCGAGTGTAACTACGAGACGACCAACAATCTATGTCACGCGAATCAACCGAGTCAGAAATTGACTCACACGCCGCGAACACCGACCGGAGCACAGCTCCCGAACACGACGAGGTAGACTACCTGTCGAGGGAGGTGAACCTGCTGAAACCGAGCACCCCGTTCATGCGAGACCACCTGAAAATAATCTGGGCCGGATTCATCGCGTGGGCGCTCCTCACGTTCGGACCGCCGGTGCTCACCTACTTCGCACCGGCGACGATGACCGCGGAGCTTCCGGTCATCGGCTTCCCGGCGCACTACTTCCTCGTCGCCGTGTTGTCGCCGACCAGTTCGCTCGTCCTCGCGTTCGTCTACTCCCGCAAGCGCGACCAACTCGACAGGCGGTACGGCATCGACCACGCGGCCTCGAAGTCGCGCTCGAAGAGTGAGAGCGAGGCCGCCGTCACCGACGGAGGGAGCGTCGAATGACTGCGAGCGTGCTCCTCCAGTCGGGCGACCTGCTCCCCGAGGCGCTCAACATCTCGTTCAAACTCGTGCCGGCCATCATGGTCGTCGGGATGTTGGCTCTGTTCCTCGCCATCGGCTACGTGTTCAAAGTCGCCGACACGGAGGGGATGTGGGTCGCCGGTCGGTCGATCGGAAACGTCGAAAACGGGATGGCAATCGGCGCGAACTGGATGTCGGCGGCTCGTACCTCGGGTTAGCGGGATTGGTCGCCCTCGCGGGCTTCTACGGGCTCGCGTTCATCATCGGCTGGACGGCCGGGTACTTCGTCCTCCTCATCTTCCTGGCCGCGCAGATGCGTCGGTTCGGGAAGTACACGGCACCCGACTTCGTCGGCGACCGATTCAACTCCGATACGGCGCGGGCGATCGGCGCGCTGACGACCATCCTCATCGGGTTCGTCTACTCGGTCGGACAGGCCCGCGGGATGGGCCTCGTCGGGCTGTACGTGTTCGGGACCGACTACGTCACGATGGTCGTCGTCATGATGGCGATTACGGTCGGCTACCTGACCATCTCCGGCATGATGGGCGCGACCAAGAACATGGCCGTCCAGTACGTCATCCTCATCGTCGCGTTCCTGACGGCCGTCTACGTCGTCGGGTTCACCGGCGGCTACTCGACCGTCCTCCCGCAAATCGAATACGGCCAGCTCATCGGCGAGCTGTCGGCCGAGTTCTCCGAACCGTTCGCCAACGCGGGGTTCTACCTCTGGATCGCCACGGCGTTCTCGCTCATCTTCGGGACCTGCGGCCTCCCACACGTGCTGGTGCGGTTCTACACCGTCGAAAACGAAAAGACGGCGCGCCAGTCGACCGTCTGGGGGCTGTTTTTCATCCTGCTCCTGTACTGGAGCGCCCCGGCGCTGGCGGCCTTCGGTGTCGACCTCTACGACGCCTCCCAGTACGGCCCGACGTTCGCGGCCAACGGCGGCATGAGCGGCGGTGAGGGCGACCTCATCGTCGTGCTCGCGGCGCAGCTTTCGAACCTGCCGACGTGGTTCGTCGGCCTCGTGGCCGCCGGCGGCATCGCCGCCGCCATCGCGACGACGGCGGGGCTGTTCATCACCGCCTCGTCCGCCGTCTCCCACGACATCTACACGAACATCATCAACCCCGACGCGACCCAGCGCCAGCAGGTGTTCGTCGGTCGGGCGACTATCGTCGCGCTCGGTGTCATCGTGACGATAACCGCGTTCGACCCGCCCGCGCTCGTCGGCGAACTGGTCGCGCTCGCGTTCTCGCTCGCGGCCATCGTGCTGTTCCCGATGTTCTTCCTCGGTCTCTGGTGGGAGAACACCAACCGTCAGGGCGCGCTCGCGGGTATGAGCGTCGGCCTCGTGCTCTGGATCGCCGCGGTGGTCAACGACCTCATCTTCCACTTCAGCGACCTCTTCGCCGAGTTCGTGCCGGCCATCGGCGCGGCACTCGTCGGCACGCCGCTGGTGTTCGTCATCACCATCGCCGTCTCGATGGCGACGGACGAACCGCCGGAGCGAATCAAGAAGATGGTTCGGCAGTGTCACAGCCCCGAACCGATGGGTCAGCAACAGTCCGCAGAAGACGTGGTCATGAATGCCGACGGGGGCCAGTCCCCCGCGGACGACTAACCAATGTACGAACATATCCTCATTCCGACTGACGGAAGCGACGCGGCGGAGTACGCCGTCGAACAAGCGGTCGACATCGCGTCGAAGTACGGGGCGACGGTTCACGCGCTGTACGTCGTCGACGTCGACGCCACCAGCTACTCGCTGGGAACTGAACAGGTCGACCGCATCCGACAGGGCCGCCTCGACGACATGCCCGAAGTGAAGGAGGCGGCCGACAAGGCGACGGGCTACGTCGCCGACGTCGCCGCCGAACACGGACTGGCCGTCCGCGAACACGTCGTCCCGGGCGAACCGGCGCGAGCTATCAGGAAGTTCGTCGAGGACAACGACATCGACCTCGTCGTGATGGGCTCGCACGGCCGTTCTGGGCTCTCCCGGGTCGTCCTCGGAAGCGTGACCGAACGCGTCCTGCGGCGGACTCGACTTCCGGTGCTCGTCGTCGACGTCCACGAAAAGGAAGCGGAAACAGAAGCGGAAGCGGAAGCGTAACGCATGTACGACGCGACCCACGCGAGGACGGAGACGACCCACGCGAGGACGACCACGCCACCCGCGACTCCCGACGGGGTGGCCCGCCGATGAGCCTCGCGGAAACGATTCGAACCCACGTGCGCGAACACCGCTCGGGAATGCTGACCGACCTGCTGTTCGCCCTGGCGTGGGTGACGGTCGTTTCGGTCCTGTTCGACGTAGTCGACGGGCCGCAGTGGGCCTTTTACCTCTGTCTGGGTGCGGGCGTCGTCGCGTACTTCGGCTTCTTCGCGTCGGTCGAAGCCGCGCGCGAACAGCGCTGACGCCGGGTTCACTCCCGGACTATTCTCTCGTACGGACTCGGGACGATTGTGGGTTCGCGCTCGCCGGCGCAGTTATTCGTTCGTCGCCGTCGGTGACGGCGGGTCGTACGTCGTCAACGCCGCACCGACCTTCGCGCCCGCGCCGCCGAGGAGCGCCGACAGACCGAACCCGAGCAGGCCGACCGTGGCGACTCCGCCGAGCGCCATCAGCCAGCCAGCGACGACGAACCACGTCGGACCGGACAGTCCGGTCGCGAACGCGAGCACGTCGAACAGTACCCAGAGAATGGGAAGGCCGCCGATGAGTCCCGTCCGAACACCGACGCCGGTCGCCGTCCCGTGCCGTCGCTTCGCCACCGCGCCGACGACGAGTCCGGCGAAGAACACCGCGGTCAGCGACATCGCCGACCGTCCGTCCAGATAGCTCCACGAGACGAACGCCGCCGCGACGAGGCCGCCGACGAGGCTGTACTGCCGTCGCCGCGAGCGTTCGATTGGAGGGCTGAGGCTTTCCATACTCCCACTCGTGTCTACTATCTAATAATTCTGTTCACGAATCGGGAAAATTGGACCGCTCCGCGGCGAACCCGGGCGGTCGCTTTTCGCTTTTGGATTACTTATCTAGTGTTTTGCTGAGACTCCACCGAAACCATCGTTTCGACACTCTGGGGCCAATGTACCCGATATCACGTTTTGAATTCGAGAAAAAGTGACAGTTCTGTCAACTCCCTCCGAGCTGGGACGAACGTGACTACCTTGTGTATAGCGACATACAGTTCATTCGTCCGTTCGTCAGGAGATCGGAAGTCGCTTGGCCTCGCCGCATCACGTAACGACAGCTACTGCGCTATCTGTTCTCCGGCGGACACAGACTCGCCGGTCGACTCGAACACGTCGGCCAGCGTCTCGCGCATCGCCTGCCGGCGGAAGGACCGCCGGCGCTCTTCGGAGAGGTAGTTCGACATGACGACGCCGGCGCTCTTCGACCCCTGGTCGGCGGCGACGCCCTCCAACTGGGCGAGCATTTCGTCGACCGCCGCCTGATAGGCGGTGTACCAGAAGCGCCGACAGAGCTTCGCGGTCGGGACCTCACCGTCGACGGTCACGCCCGCCTCGTCGGCGAGGCGCTTGAACCGCCGGTTGACCGTCTCGCGGGCGATGTGGCCCGAGGCGGCCCGCGAAGAGGGAAACAGCGCGCCGTTCCAGTCGTCCTCCTCGGCGAGCGCGTCGATGCGGGCGGCGACGGCGTCGACGCCGTAGAGGAGCGCGACGGTCCCCGGTCCGTTCTTCCGCGCTTCGAACGCGATGTGCGGGTCGTCACCGGAGAGGACGAGTTGCGACGCGCGGAGCGATGCGAGTTCGTTCGGTCGGAGCCCCCACCCGGCGAGTCCGAGGACGAGAAGCCGGTCTTCGAGGTCGTCGGCGACGGCGTACACGTCGCTCACTTGGTCCGCGGTCATCGTGCGGTTGTCGGGTTGCTCCTGTTCCCAGCGGAACTGCTTCGCGGCGTTCTCGACGGGATTGTACCGCGCGCGCCGGAAGTCCACGAGGTACTCGTAGAACGACCGGACCGTCTGGAGGTATTTGAGCTTCGTCCCGTCGGTGGCGAGTTCGGCGTCGAACTCGTCGAGGACCGCGAGACAGCGGTCTATCTCGTCGGGTTCGGCGTCGCGGTCGTCCAGTCGTGAGAGCAGGTCGGCCGAACCGTGTTGGTCCCGGTAGACACGGGCGAACCGCGCGAGGTGAGTCCGGCGGGTCGGCAACGTCGAGTCCGCGAGGCCGCGCCGCGATTCGAGCATGTCGAGGTAGGACTCGAACGCCTCGACCGTGCGGTCGTCGTCGATGCCCCAGTCGTAGCCCTCGTCGGCGTCCTCGTCGCCGAGGCCGACGACGCCGACGAAGAACTCCCGCGGCGTGAGGTCGTGTTTCTCGCGGAGCGCGTAGGCGATGCCCGACCAGCCGCGTTCGGTCAGCCACGCGTAGGTCGGCACGTCTCGCGTCGGGTCCATCCCGTCGCGGTCCATCGCGGGCGCTATCGTCTCCCAGTAGAACGCTTCGAGTTCGTCGAGTGACTTTCGGGACCAGTTCACCGCGGCTCACCCCGCCCGAACCGGTCGCCGCGTCGCGTTCCGTGCGCCATCGTTCTGCATGCAGGGCGTGTCGCGGACGGATTAACACTTTCTCTCCCGGGGCCCGACGGCGTGACGGTGGGGGAATCGAACCCGCCGCCCAACCCGACCGCCCTCAATATGACGGGTAATAGATATATTGGGGAGACGCAACAAAAGGTAACTACAATGTCGGATGGAAACGACGGCGGTTCGGTGCTCGGGGCGGACCCGCCTGACGACGGGCCGGGGGTCGGCGACGCGGACCCGGCAGTCGACGTCGGTGCCGCGGCCGACGAGGTGACGGTCCTCGAAAGCGGGACCGAGTTGGAGCGGACGATCGGTCTTCGCGGCGGGTTGGCAATCGGCATCGGGACGATGGTCGGCGCGGGTATCTTCGTCTTTCCCGGCCTCGCCGCCGGGCAGGCGGGGCCCGCGGCCGCGATCTCGTTCGCGCTCGGGGCGGTCATCGCGCTGTTGGTCGCGCTCCCGACCTCGGAGTTGGCCACGGCGATGCCGAAAAGCGGCGGCGCGTACTACTTCATCTCCCGCGGCATGGGGTCGGCGTTCGGCGCGGTCGTCGGCATCGGTCTCTGGCTGGGACTCGTCTTCGCCTCGGCGTTCTACCTCGTCGGGTTCGCGCAGTACGCCATCGCCGTGCTGGCGGAGCTGGGGATGATGTCGATGATTTCCGACTCCCAACTGCTCGTGGCAGTGCTCGGCGTCAGCTTCGGGCTTCTCCTGACGGCCCTCAGCATGTTCGGGACCGAGAACGCGACGAAGTTGCAAAACGGCATCGTGAGCCTGCTCCTCGGCATCCTCCTCGTGTTCCTCGTCTACGGCTCGCTCGACACGCTCGGGCTGTTCGGCCGTCAGACCGTCCCCGAGGAGTTCATGCCCTACGGGACGCTCAGCATCTTCACCACGGCGGCGCTCGTGTTCACCTCGTACCTCGGGTTCGCGCAGGTGGCGACGGTCGCGGGCGAGATAACGAAGCCCGGCCGGAACCTCCCGCTTGCGATGGTCGGGTCCGTGGTCGTCGTCGGAGTGCTGTACGTCGTGACCATTCTCGTCTCGACGGGCGCGTTCGGGAGCGCCAGACTCGCCGACTTCGGCGAGACGGCCATCGTCGAGGTCGCCCGCTCGTACCTCGGGTTCCCCGGCGCGGTCGCCATCCTCCTCGCCGGGCTCTTGGCGACGGTATCGAGCGCGAACGCCTCGATTCTCAGTTCGTCGCGCGCCCTCTACGCGCTCAGCCGCGACGCGTTGGTCCCGCCGCAACTCGCGCGAATCAACCTCCGGTACGGGACGCCCCACATCGCGCTCGCGCTGGTCGGCGGGCCGACGGTTGTCCTCGTCGCCGTCGGCCGGACGGAGGTGCTCGCCGAGGTCGCGTCGTTCCTGCACCTCGTCACCTACGGGCTCATCTGCGTGGCGCTCGTCGTCCTCCGTCGGTCGAATCCCATGTGGTACGACCCGTCGTTCCGCGTCCCCGGCTACCCGGCCGTCCCCGTGCTCGGAGCGCTCGCGAGTTTCAGCCTCGTCGCATTCATGCAACCGCTCTCGCAGGCGGTGGGCGTCGTCGTCGCGCTCGCCGCGCTGGTGTGGTACTTCGCATACGCCCGCGACGTACGCCTGAAGGGGGTGAGCACCGATGCGTGACTCCCCCAACGTTCGCGTGCTCGTCCCCGTCGCGGTGCTGGAGGGGCAGGTGATTCCCGACCAACTGGTTCACCTCCTCTCGGAGACGACGGTCGTCCTGCTCGCGTACCACGAGATACCCGAGCAGACGGCCCCCGAACAGGCGAGAGAGCAGTTCGAGCCGAAGGCTCGCGAGGAACTCGACGAACTCGTCTCGGTGTTCGAATCCGCCGGTGCGGCCGTCGAGACGCGGCTCGTGTTCACCCACGACCTGGACCAGACGACAGAGCGCATCGCCACGGAGGCGGAGTGCGATGCGGTGTTGCTCTCGAACCCCGCTCCGACCATCGACCGCGTCATCGTTCCGATAAAGGAGGCTATCAACCTCGACACGATTACCAAAGTCGCCGCGGCCGTCGGAAAACGCGGAGACGTCGAACTCACCCTGTTCCAAGCCGTTCAGGACGACGGCGCGGTTCCGGAGGGCGAAGCCCTCCTCGACGAGGTCGCGAACGACCTGGCCGTTCTCGGGGTCAACCGCGAGCACGTCTCGCGCGTCGTCGTCGTCGCACAGAATCCGCTCCAGGCGCTCATCGAGGGCGCGGACAACCACGACGTGGTCGTGATGGGCGAGGAGAAACCCACGCTCCGTGGCCGACTGTTCGGCGAGACCTCCGACCGAGTCGCCGAGCAGACAGTCGGCCCGGTGCTGGTGGTCCGACGACCGCTCGACCCCGAACCTGACGACGCCGACAGTACTGTGGACCCGGAATGAGAGCGACTCGCCCTCGAGAATCATCAGCTCACCACGGAATATTATTGTATTTTTCTTTCAATTACGGTGGCTTACCCCGGCTGTTTAGGAGTAGTCACGAAAACACCGAAATTATACAATTTCTACAATTTTTACAAATTGTAGTTGGTTTATAGGATTTAGTGGGCTCAACGGGCGATGTTTGAGTAGAAAGATGTCGAATCTTGCTCACGAGTAAATATCGGTTACAGCCGACAACCGATTCGGAGTTCTCTGTTATTGCAAGCCAATTGAATTATTGATTTGGTCAGGCGACTGTCTCAGACGGGTCTCGCCACCTCGCCTCATTGTGGGTACGGAGCGACTCCCTATCGTCGACTTGTTCAGACCGGTTCAGTCGTCCGCGAAGGACACCCGGCCTGCGATAGGCGTACCAGACAACATTACACTGGTAATTTTGTAATCTATTTCGGGTCGTCTGACGGGCGTTAGTCGTCGCCGGCTCCTTCGGTGAGGCGTATCGGCTGCGACTAGAAATACACAGAACTAGCTGTGGTGTGATGTATCGTTGAATCTTCTCTAACTGTTATCCGTTCTGTGTTCATATATGGTCAATACTTCACGATGTTCATCGTTGTCTGTTGCCTCTCTGATGTTCCGTTCTCGCAACTTTTCGGGGTGTGTTGACCGTCCGACGTTCGAAACCATCAATCTCGGCCGACGAGCCGTATCGATGGTCCGAGCGCGACTTCAACAGCACGTCGCCGAGATTCGGGGACGGGACAGCCGTTCGGCCTCACTGCTCGTATCGTCGGTGGCCGCCGACCCGCCCGCGACTCGGCCGAGACCGCTGGTTCTCCGTTTGTGAACCGTGCCGGGGCGCGGCCGACGTGAGGTGGTATCGTGGCTGTGTTGGGGGTAATGCGGCTCGACTAACTGAACGTCGGGAAGTCGTCGTCGGACTCCTCCATGTTGACGTTGACCTCGATGACGTTGGCGGTGTTGACGACGCTCTCGATGAGCTGTTCGTGGTACTCCGGCTGTTTCATCCGACGGACGGGACCGGAGACGCTGATTGAGCCGAGGACGCGCCCGTGGCGGTTCGTCACTGGCGCGCCGATGGCCTGCAGGCCCTTTATCTCCTCTTCGTCGTTGAGCGAGTAGCCCCGGTCGCGAATCGTCTCCAACTCCTCGAAGAGTTCCTCGCGGGTCGTGATGGTCGCCTCGGTCTTGCCCGGCAGGCCGTACTGGTCGATAATCCACTCGACGCGTTCCTTCGGGAGGTGTGCGAGAATGGCTTTGCCCGTCGCCGAGAAGTGGAGGTAGTCGGCGCGCTGGAGTTTGTTCACCTGATAGTCGCTCCCGACGGCCTTCTCGCCGCTCACCTTGTAGAGGTTGACGCCCAGCCCATGCTGCTCGGTCGCCAGATGCGCGTACTCGCCGGTCTTCTCCGCGAGTTCCTCGATTTCGGGCTTGCCGATGCGGTAGAGGATGTTCTGGTACCGGACGTACTCGCCCACGAGGAGGAACTGCAGGGACAACCGGTAGGTGTCTTCTTCCTTTACGACGAACTTCTCGGCCCGGAGCGTGCTCAGGTAGTTGTAGACGACGCTCTTCGAGAGGTCGAGATGATTCGCCAACTCCGTCACTCGCGCGCCGTCCAACTCCTCGAGCGCCCGAACGACATCGAACGCACGAGACACCGTCTTCAGCGTCCGCGGCGAACCGGTCGTGTGTTCGTCTGCCATAGTCCAGTTCGAAGCCCCGATGCCATATGTGTTTGTATTTGACGAACGATCACTTCTGTACGAGCGCGAACTTCGCAGATATTGCCGATATGTGGCGTGATTCGGAGGGTTCTAACTGCACATACTATCTATACAGGCGCTGAAACAGTTAAAAACGACTACTTAGGTCTCGTGTTCTCATTATACAAACATCGCGGTATTTCGAGCAGGTCACCTCGCGTCGAATCGCGAGTAAAGACGGGCGTCGATGGCTCTAACGAGATATTCCTACTTCGCCCTAGGGGCGTTTCGACGGCGCAGTCGTCGCGGAGTAACGGGTGGCAGTCGATTTGAACTCACCGATAGCGCGGGTCCGCGAAGGGCGGAACCGAGAACAGCAGTCGTCGGCCGGGCGGTCTCGTCACTCGGTCGCGAGGTCGGCGAGCGCGCCGGCGAGCACGCGGGTCGCGTCGGCGCAGTCCTCCCAGTCGGTCCACTCGCGGGGGTTGTGCGAGATGCCGTCGCGGGAGGGGGCAAAGAGCAGCGCGGCGTCGGTGACGGCCGCGACGTGCATGGTGTCGTGGCCGGCCCCGGAGTGGAGGTCGAGGGTGTCGAGGTCGGCATCGGTCCCGGCGTCATGGAGCGCGGCGCGGCAGCGCTCGCTCATCTCGACGGGCTTGCGGTCCCATGGGTGCGAGAGCGCGGCCTCGACCGGGCGCTCGGCCTCGATGCGGTCGAGACTCGCCTCCGCCTCGTCGATGACGTACTCGATGGAGTCGTACGCCACGTCGCGGATATCGACGGTCAGGTCGACTTTCCCGGCGATGACGTTGGGCGCGTTCGGCGAGACTTCCAGTTTGCCGACGGTTCCGACTGCGGTCTCCGAGACCTCGTTGCGTTCGTTCGTCGCGCGCTCGACGTCGAGGACGAACTCGCTGGCGGCGGCGAGCGCGTCCGAGCGGTCGTCCATGAGCGTCGACCCGGCGTGGTCGGCTTCGCCCGTGATTTCGACGGCACAGCGCGAGAGGCCGACGATGCTCGTGACGACGCCGGCGGGGACCGCCGCGTCTTCGAGGCGCTCGGACTGCTCGATATGGAGTTCTATCCACGCATCCCAGTCCGCGGCGTCGACGCGCCCGTCGCCCCGGTAGCCGATGTCAGCGAGAGCGTCGCCGAGCGGAATCCCGTCGGCGTCCTCGATGTCGAGGGCCTCTTCGACGCCCAACTCGCCGACGGCGACCGCCGACCCGATGAGGCCGCCGCCGAACCGCTGGCCCTCCTCCTCGGTGAAGTTGACGACCTCGACGGGTCGGACGGGTTCGACTCCGGCGTCCTGCATCGCGCGGACGCTCTCCAGCCCCGCGTAGACGCCGAGCGGGCCGTCGAAGATGCCGCCCTCGGGGACCGAATCGAGGTGGCTTCCCGTGGCGACGGGGGCCGCGCCGGGGTCCGCGCTCTCTGGCTCCCATCGACCGACGATGTTGCCGACCTCGTCGATAGTGATGGAGAGACCGGCGTCCCGGAGGCGTTCGCAGAAGAACTCTCTCGCCCGCCGGTCCGCCTCGCTGCCGGTCAGGACCGTCCGTCCCCGACCCTCGTCCGTCGGGACGGCCCCGAACTCCGCGTTCGACTCGATGTCGCTGCGGAGTCGCTGCTGATTGACTCGCATGGTTCCCGGATTCGTGACTAACCCTATTTTACTGTTTGGAATTCGGTCACATGCGTGACAGTATCGAGCGGCCGCGAACTCCCCGAAATCAGCAGGTACGGCGCGCTGGATGTGCGTTCTGGGACTCTACCCACCGCCATGTCGTTCGAGGACGCGCGTCGGCAACGGTTCGGTCGCCCACGGGTGACCTGCGGGACGCTGATGTGGGCCCAGCGGGGCGCCGATGTCGGCCATCGTTTGCGACGAGGTGGGTTGACATTCGTGGAGCAATCTCGGTTAGAGACGAGACGAAATTGGTCATTCGACAGTTCACTCGTGCTCGGCGCTCGAAACGGTATCTGATATTACATTTTCTCCGTCTCGATATGGTGATTGTACTCACACAACCACAATTTTTATCACACAGTAGCGGATTGGAGCGACTGTATGCAAGAGAATGGCAAGGGGAGCGACTCCTCCGACAGCATCGGCGACGGTACGCGTCGCAGTCGTTTCGACCGCCGCACTTTCCTCGGGGCGGCGGCGACGACCGGTGCGGTGGCGCTCGCCGGATGTACGGGCGGCGGTTCGGACGACAGCACGACCGAAGACTCGGGTTCCACGGACGAGGGCGGCGACACCGAAAGCACTGACACGACCGCCGCGAGCGGCGGGAAGCAGGGCGGCACGCTCCAGTGGGGCGGCGCGGTGCCGGTGCAGGGCCTCGACCCGCACATCGACACTTCGGCGGCCTCGAAGCGCGTTCTGGAGAACATCTACGAGGAAGTCGTCGCGCTGCAGGACGACTACTCCATCCAGCCGCACCTCGCGGAGTCGATGGAGCAGTCCGACGACAACACGCTCCTGACGTTCAACCTCCGGCAGGGCGTCACCTTCCACAACGGCAAGGAGATGACCTCCGAGGACGTGCTGGCGAGCTACGAGCGCGTCCAGAACGGCGACTACCTCGCCACCGGCTTCTTCGACTACGTCGAGGAGCTTCGCGCCCCCGACGACTACACCTTCGAAGTCCAACTCACCGAGCCCTTCGCGCCGTTCCTCGCGAAGATGGCGACGGCGGAGCTGTCGGTCATGCCCGCCGAGAACGCCGAGAAGGACATGGTCGAAGAGCCCATCGGGACCGGCCCGTACGTGTTCGAGAGCCGCGAAATCGAGACCTCGTTCACGATGTCGCGGAACGAGGACTACTGGGGCGCGTCCGACGAGGACGGCCCGTTCATCGACACCATCGTCAAGAGCGAGGTTCCGGACCCGAGCGTCCGCCTCCAGTCGTTCCTCGCCGGCGAGTACGACTTCATCAACGGTATCGCGCCGAAGGACGTCTCCCGCGTCGAGCAGGCCCCCGACGTTCGATTCGAGAAGCAGTTCCCGAAATCGCTCGTCTACCTCGGCTTGAACTGCGACGTGGCTCCGTTCGACAACAAGGACGCCCGCCTCGCGCTCGACTACACCATCGACAAGGAGAAGGTCGCCGAGGCGGCCCTCTACGGCACCGGTCAGACCACCGCGTCCCCGGCGACGCCCGGCAGTCCGTGGGTCAACCCGGACATCGAACCGCGCCCACGTGACCTCGACAAGGCACAGGAACACCTCGACGCCGCCGGCATGTCCGACGGCTTCACGGCGACGTTCAAGATTCCGCAGTCCTACCCGACGCAGGTGCAGGCCGCGGAGGTCATCGCCGCCGACGCCGCCGAGGTCGGAATTAACCTCGAAATCCAGCAGATCACGTGGAGTACGTGGCTCTCCGACGTCTACTCCAACCGCGACTTCCAGGCGACGACGAGTTCCTACCTCGCGCTCTGGTACCCCGACGTGTCGTTCTACAAGTTCCTGCACCCCAACGGGGCGTTCTTCTTCACCAACTGGGTGAACGAGGACTACAACGCGCTCGTCGAGGAGGCGCGCACCATCTACGACGAACAGGAGCGCGCCGACCTCTACCACCAGGCGACGGAGATTCTCCACGAGGAGCGCGCCGGCCACCTCTTCCTGTGGTGGCAGCCGAGTCTCTACGGGGCCGCCTCGCAGTACAAAGGCGACATCGGCGCACCCGACGGGTCGACGCTGCAGTTCGGCGACAACTGGCTCGACCGCTAACAGAGATTCCACACAATGTCGATGTACAACTACGTCTTTCGGCGCGTCGGGTTCATGGCGGTGACGCTGTTCTTCGTCACGCTCATCGCCTTCGCCGTCACCAACATCCTGCCCGGTGACGTGGCCCTGCTCATCTTGGGCCCCAACGCGACCGAACAATCGCTCGAAGCGCTCCAAACCCAACTGGGACTCAACCGCCCGCTGTACGTGCAGTACATCGACTGGGTCGTCGGGCTCCTCCAAGGGAACATGGGCGAATCACTCCGGTTCGGCGAGCCCGTGGCACAGCTCATCGCCGAGCGCCTGCCGCGGTCGATGATGCTCGCGGTCGCCGCGACGCTCATCGCCGTCGTGCTGTCGGTCCCGCTCGGCGTCTACGCCGCCGTCAACCAGAACGAAGCGCCCGACGTGAGCGCCTCGATGTTCGCCTTCGTCGGCATCTCGATGCCCATCTTCCTGTGGGGGCTGGTGTTCATCCTGGTGTTCGCCGTCTGGCTGAACCTCTTTCCGACCGGGGGGTACGTCTCCCCGAGCGAGGACCTCGTCGGGTCGCTCACGCGACTCGTCCTCCCCGCGGGGGCGATGGGCTTCGCGCTCACCGCCTACATCATGCGGATGACCCGGTCGTCGATGCTGGAGGTGCTCAGCGAGGAGTACATCAATCTCGCGCGTGCGAAGGGGATGAGCCAACGGGTCATCGTCCTCAGGCACGCGCTCAAGAACGCAATCATCCCCGTCATCACGGTCATCGCGTTCCAGTTCAGCTACGCGTTCGGCGGGGTCGTCGTGCTCGAAGAGGTGTTCTTCTGGCCCGGCATCGGTCGGTTGACGCTGACCGCGATTCAGAGCCGCGACATCCCCCTGATTCAGGGCTGTATCCTCGTGGTCGCACTCATCTACATGTTCTCGAACTTCGCCGCAGACCTGCTGTACGCGTACTTCGACCCCCGTATCCGCTACGGAGGTGACGACTGATGGCGACCGAACAGGAGACCGACCGCGGTCGGTTCACCATCACGCAGTCACAGCGCGACCGTATCGCCCGGTTCGTCCGGAAGTTCCGCAGTAACACGAAGGCGATGCTCGGCTTTTCCATCGTGGTGATGCTCGTGCTCGTCGCCATCTTCGCGCCGCTCATCGCGCCGTACCCCATCGAGCAGACGAACATCGAAGACCGCTCGCAGGCCCCGTCGGTCGAACACCCGTTCGGCACCGACGACCTCGGCCGCGACATCTTCAGCCGCGTCGTCATGGGGAGCCGCATCTCGCTGTACGTCGGCTTCGGCGCTATCTCCGGCGCGCTCGCCGTCGGGGCGGTCATCGGCGTCGTCGCCGGTTACGCCGGTGGCCTGACCGACGAGATACTGATGCGCGTCATGGACGCCGCGATGGCGTTCCCGCCGGTGTTGCTCGCGCTCACGCTCCTCGTCGTTCTCGGCCCGGAGTTGAGTAACGTCATCATCGCGCTGGCGTTCGTCTACACGCCGTACATCGCCCGCGTCTCGCGGAGCGCGGCGCTGGCCGAACGCAACGAGGCGTACGTCGAGGCCGCCATCGCCCGCGGCGAGAGCGACTCGCGCATCGTCTTCAGCGAGGTGTTCCCGAACTGTATGGCTCCCATGCTGGTGCAGGGGTCGCTGAACGTCTCGTTCGCCATCCTCGCGGAGGCGAGCCTGTCGTTCCTCGGCCTCGGCGCGCAACCCCCGCGGCCGTCGTGGGGGCTGATGATTAACACCGGCCGCGGCTTCATGGAGACCGCGCCGTGGATGTTGCTGTTCCCCGCGCTGGCTATCGGCATCGCCGTCGTCGGGTTCAACATGCTCGGCGACGGACTGCGTGACGTGCTCGACCCCAAAGTGGAGGCGATAGAATGAGCGCTCCCACCACCGCGACCGACGCCGAGGCCGACGACGGCCCGCTGCTCGACGTGCGCGGACTCAGAACCGAGTTCCACACCGAGGGCGGCCCCATCGTCGCCTCCAACGAGGTGTCGTTCTCGCTCGACCGCGGCGAGACCATGGGTCTCGTCGGCGAGTCGGGCGCGGGCAAGTCCGTGACTGCTCGCTCCCTCATGCGACTCATCGACTCGCCCGGCGAAATCACCGGCGGGCAGGTCGTCTTCAACGGGGAAGACCTCCTGCAGAAGACGGAAGCCGAGATGCGCGACATCCGCGGCAACCGCATCGCGATGATTCCGCAGGACCCGATGTCGTCGCTCAACCCGGTGATGACCGTCGGCGAGCAGATCACGGAGACGATTCGCCGCCATCAGGACGTCTCCAAGTCAGAGGCACGCCAGCTCGCCGTCGAATCGATGGACGACGTCGGCATCCCGGACGCCGAAGAGCGCATCGACGACTACCCTCACGAGTTCTCCGGGGGGATGCGCCAGCGCGTCCTCGTCGCCATCGGCTTCTCCTGCGAGCCGGACCTCATCATCGCCGACGAGCCGACCACCGCACTCGACGTGACGACGCAGGCGAAGATTCTCGACCTGCTCAACGAGATGCAGGAGCGCGAGGGGACGGCCGTGCTGATGATCACCCACAATCTCGGCGTCGTCGCCCAGACGTGTGACCACGTCGGCGTCATGTACGCCGGGAACCTCGTGGAGACGGCCGAACTCGGCGACCTGTTCGACCGGCCGCGGCACCCCTACACCCGCGCGCTCATCGACTCCATCCCGGAGGTCGACACCGACTACGACGAACTACCGACGCTCGACGGCGCGATGCCCGACCTCGGGAACCTCCCGAGCGGCTGTAACTTCGCGCCGCGGTGTCCCCACGCCACCGAAGCGTGCCGGACCGGCGGCGACCCGTCGCTCGACGCCGTCGGCGACGACTCCTCTCGCGCGGCGTGTCTCCACGCCGACGACCTCGACCTCTCGGAGAGCACGGTCCCCGAAGCGGGGACCGGCCGCCGCGACATCGACCGCACCGGCGAGCCGCTGTTCGAGGTGCGGAACCTGAAGAAGTACTTCGACGCCGGCGAGGGCGTCTTCGGCAACGTCCACCTCTCGTGGGAGGGCGGCGGCCTGCCGACCGTCGAGCGGCGGCACGTCAAGGCCGTCGACGACGTGAGCTTCGACGTCTACCCCGGCGAGACCGTCGGGCTCGTCGGCGAGTCCGGCTGCGGGAAGTCCACGGTCGCTCGCACCGCGCTCCGCCTCCTCGAACCGACCGACGGCGAGGTGTACTTCGAGGGCCAGCCGCTCCACGAGCTCGGCTCCTCGGAGATTCGGAGTCTGCGCCGCGAGATGCAGATGATATTCCAGGACCCCCAGAGCTCGCTCAACCCGCGGAAGACCGTCGGCCAAATCGTCGGTCGCGCGATGGAGAAACACGGCATCGCCACCGGCGAGGAAAAGCGCGAACGCGTGGGCGACCTGCTCGAACGCGTCGGCCTCTCGCGGGCCGCCGCGAGCAAGTACCCCCACGAGTTCTCCGGCGGCCAACAACAGCGCGTCGCCATCGCGCACGCGCTCGCGGTCGAACCGAAGCTCATCGTCTGCGACGAGCCCGTGTCGGCGCTCGACGTGAGCGTGCAGGCGCAGATTCTCAACCTCCTGAACGAGATTCAGGACGACGAGAACATCTCGTTCCTGTTCATCTCGCACAACATCGGCGTCATCCGGCACATCTGCGACCGCGTGGCCGTGATGTACCTCGGGAAGATAGCGGAGTTCGGGAGCATCGAACAGGTGTTCTCGCCGCCGTTCCACCCCTACACGGAGAGCCTCCTGTCCGCGGTCCCCCACGCGAACCCGGACCGCGAGACGGACCGCATCCTCCTCGAAGGGAGCGTTCCGAGCCCCATCAACCCGCCGTCGGGCTGTCCGTTCCAGACGCGCTGCCCGAAGAAAATCGGCGACGTCTGCGAGCGGGACCTCCCGGAACTCGAAGCGGTCGACGGCGGCGACCACTACATCTCCTGTCACCTATCGGACGAGGAGATGAGCCAGCGCGACTCGTTTATCACGCCGTCGAAGCGCGCGGAGACCAGTCCGGCCGACTCGGACTGACGCCGCCCGCGCGGTCCTTTTTTTGCCCCCGATGTCGGGTCAGTACTTGACGCCGAAGTCGAGAATCTCGTCGGGGTAGTCGCCGAACTGCGCGTCCGTCTCGCGGCGAATCTGGTCTTTCGCGCGCCGCGCCTCCGCGAGCAGGTCGCGCAGGTCGGCCACCGGTTCGGCGGAGAGGTCGACCCGGAGGTTGTGGTAGAACTCCGGCGTCGGCGCGTGGACGAGCAGCGCGGCGCTCAGC
>NZ_JPES01000037.1:0-22674 GCF_000730175.1 Haloferax sp. ATB1
CCTGCGGCGGGCTGAGCCGCCGCGTCGAGGCGCGCTGTGGCTGTCGCGCGGTCGTGCATGGCGAGGGCTAGGCGGTCCGGGGGTGATATGTGCGATGGTCTGTGCGTCGAAGCCTCGGGGCCGGGACGAACCGACCAGCGGGCCGGCTCCGACCCGAATCCTTAATCATCGTCCATACTGATTGGTGGACATGTACGACGAGGACGATTTGGCGTCTATCCGCGAGGCGCGCGACGAGTGGGAATCGGAGACCCGCGACCCGTTCGTGGAGAAGGGCGGCGAGCGCAAAGACCGGTTCGCCACCGTCTCCAACCACGAGGTGCGGGACCTCTACACGCCCGCCGACGTCGCCGACCTCGACTACGAGTCGGACCTCGGCTTCCCCGGCGAGGCTCCGTACACGCGCGGGGTGTACCCCACGATGTACCGCGGGCGGACGTGGACCATGCGGCAGTTCGCCGGCTTCGGCACGGCCACGGAGACCAACGAGCGCTTCCACTACCTCATCGAGAACGGCCAGACCGGCCTCTCGACGGCGTTCGACATGCCCTCGCTCATGGGCAAGGACTCCGACGACCCGCTTTCGGACGGCGAGGTCGGCAAGGAGGGCGTCGCGGTCGACACCCTCCGCGACATGGAGGTGCTGTTCGACGGCATCGACATCGGCGAGGTGACGACCTCCTTCACCATCAACCCCTCCGCGCCGGTCGTCTTCGCCATGTACGTCGCGCTCGCGGACAACCGCGGCGTCTCCCGCGACCGAATCGGCGGCACCTTCCAGAACGACATGCTCAAGGAGTTCATCGCGCAGAAGGAGTGGGTGATTCCCCCCGAACCGTCGCTCAAACTCGTCACCGACACGGTCGAGTTCGCCGCCGAGGAGACCCCGCGCATCCGGCCCATCTCGGTGTCGGGCTACCACATCCGCGAGGCCGGGTCGACGGCGGTGCAGGAACTCGCCTTCACCCTCGCCGACGGCTTCGCCTACGTCGAAGACGCGGTCGACCGCGGCCTCGACGTGGACGAGTTCGCCCCCCAGCTGTCGTTTTTCTTCAACTCCCACAACTCCATCTTCGAGGAGGTGGCGAAGTTCCGCGCCGCCCGCCGCATCTACCACGACGTGATGTCGGAGTGGTACGACGCCGAGGACGAGCGCTCGACGCAGTTGAAGTTCCACACCCAGACCGCGGGGCAGTCGCTGACGGCCCAACAGCCGCTCAACAACGTCGTCCGCGTCACGATTCAGGCGCTCGCCGGCGTCCTCGGCGGCACGCAGTCGCTCCACACGAACAGCTTCGACGAGGCGCTGGCGCTCCCCTCGGAGGAAGCCGTCACCGTCGCGCTCCGCACTCAGCAGATACTCGCCGAGGAGTCCGGCGCGGCCGACGTCATCGACCCGCTCGGCGGGAGCTTCTTCGTGGAGTCGCTGACCGACGAGATCGAGGCCGAGGCGATGGCCTACATCGAGGAGATTCGGGAGATGGGCGACGGCTCCGTCCGCGACGGCGTCCTCGCCGGCATCGACGAGGGCTACTACCACCGCGAGATAAGCGAGGCGTCCTACGAGTACCAGTCGCGGGTCGAAGACGGAGAGGAGGTCGTCGTCGGCGTCAACAAGTACGCCTCCGACGAGGACACCCGCCCCGACCTGCTCCACGTCGAAGACGAGGTGCAGGACAGACAACTCGCGCGCCTCGAAGCCGTCAAGGACGAGCGCGACGACGAGGCGGTCGACGCCGCGCTCTCCGACCTCCGCGGGGCGGTCCGCGACGGCGACAACGTCATGCCGGTGCTCGTCGACGCCGTCAAGGAGTACGTCACGATGGGCGAAATCATGGACGTGTTCGCCGAGGAGTACGGCACCTACCGCGAGACCATCGGCGTGATGTGAGGGCTCCGACGCGGTACCGCCATCACCGACCGGGATGACATGACCTTTCGTTGATGGAAACGAGCGTCGATGGGGGTTCGTAACCGACCGACGGCCCGGCGACCACCCGCTGATGACGCCCCCGTCCGGACTGCGGGACTACATAGATTTATCATGGAGGATTGGTGTAGTTAACACGTACTATGGCAGACGGAGACACCGAACTGGAGGCACGGCTGGTCGAGCAAGAGGAGTTCGAACCCTCCGAGGAGTTCGTCGCGCAAGCGAACGTCTCCGACCCGGCCGTCTACGAGGAGTTCGAGGAGAACTGGCCCGACTGTTGGGAGCGGGCGGCCGAGATGCTCGACTGGGACGAAGACTACGACGAGGTGTTGGACGACTCGAACCCGCCGTTCTACGAGTGGTTCACGGGCGGCAAGCTCAACGTCTCGTACAACTGCGTGGACCGCCACGTCGAAAACGGGGACAAGAACCGCGTCGCCATCAAGTGGGAGGGCGAGCACGGCGAGACGCGGACCTACACCTATCAGGACCTCTACCGCGAGGTGAACGAGTTCGCGGCGGCCCTGCGCGACCTCGGCGTCGAGGAAGACGACGTGGTGACGCTCTACATGCCGATGATTCCGGAACTCCCCATCGCCATGCTGGCCTGTGCCCGCATCGGCGCGCCGCACTCGGTCGTCTTCGGCGGCTTCTCGGCCGACGCGCTGGCGACGCGGATGAACTCCGCGGACTCCCGATTCCTCGTCACCTGCGACGGCTACTACCGCCGCGGCGACCCGCTCGACCACCTCGACAAGGCCAACGAGGGCCTCGACGGCGTCGACCACGGCGTCGACGCGACGGTCGTCGTCGACCGCCTCGGCGACGACGGCTTCGGCCACGACCTGAAGGGCAACCAGCACGACTGGGACGACCTCCTCGACGAGCACGCCGGCGAGCGCATCGACCCCGTCCAGCGCGACGCCGAGGACATGCTGTTCCTGATGTACACGTCGGGGACGACGGGCAACCGAAGGGGGTCAAACACACCACCGGCGGCTACCTCGCGTACGCCGCGTGGACATCGCACGCCGTCCTCGACATCGAGAAGGAAGACACCTACTGGTGTTCGGCCGACATCGGCTGGATTACCGGCCATTCCTACATCGTCTACGGGCCGATGGCGCTCGGGACGACCACGGTGATGTACGAGGGGACGCCCGACTTCCCCGACCGCGACCGCCTGTGGGACATCATCGAGAAGTACGCGGTCGACATCTTCTACACGGCCCCGACGGCGATTCGCGCGTTCATGAAGTGGGGCAGCAAGTTCCCCGAACAGCACGACCTGTCGAGTCTCCGCCTGCTCGGGACGGTCGGCGAACCCATCAACCCGCGCGCGTGGAAGTGGTACTACAAGCACATCGGCAACGAGGACTGCCCCGTCGTGGACACGTGGTGGCAGACCGAGACCGGCGGGATGATGATAACGACCCTGCCGGGCATCAAGAAGATGAAACCGGGGTCCGCCGGGCCGCCCCTGCCGGGTATCGACGCCCAAATCGTCGATACGAGCGGGGAGCGGGTCGACGCCGGGCGCGCGGGCTATCTCACGGTGAACCGGCCGTGGCCCGGGATGCTCCGGACGCTCTACAACAACGACGAGCGGTTCATTCAGGAGTACTGGCAGGAGTACTCCGACGTGGACAGTAACGACCCCGACGACTGGGTCTACTTCCCCGAGGACGGCGCGAAAATCGATGCCGACGACTACATCACCATCCTCGGTCGCGTCGACGACGTCATCAACGTCTCGGGCCACCGCCTCGGGACGATGGAAATCGAGTCGGCCATCGTGGGCGTCGAGGGCGTCGCCGAAGCCGCCGTCGTCGGCGGGAATCACGAGGTGAAAGGCGAGGCCGTCTACGCCTACGTCATCACCGAGGAGGGTCAGGAGGAAGACGACCAGATGCGACAGCGTATCATCGAGGGCGTCGAGGACGCCATCGGCCCAATCGCTCGCCCCGAGATGGTCGTGTTCACGCCCGAACTGCCGAAGACGCGGTCTGGTAAGATTATGCGCCGCCTCCTCGAAGAGATAGCGAACGGCGAGGAACTCGGCGACACGACGACGCTGCGGAACCCAGAGATCGTCGAGTCGATTCAGCGGCAGGTCGAAGACGAGTAACTCTCGGCACCGCCGCCGTCGGCCCTACCGCGAATTTTCCGGTTCGTCCATCCACGCCGACAGCGACTGCTCGTCGCGGAAGTAGCGTCGCTCGCGGACGCCGTCGCGTTCCACCACGGCGAGGAGGTGCTTCTCGGAGAGCCGAATCTCCTCGCCGCTGTAGGTACACGGTTCGACACGCTCGTCGCCCGGTCGCCACAGCCGATGGGGAACGACGCGGACGATCGTCTCGTCCCGGCCCGTCGGCGAGCGTCCGGTGTAGTCCGAAAGCGCCATACGCGCGCTACGGGCTCTCCGAACAAGATATTTTCCTGCATAGTTCGTATAGTAATATAGTCTCCCGCGGCGCGAGACGTGCTATATTGCGACCCGATGTGCCAATTATTCTCATTCGGGTTCTGTCTGACACCAGCCCGCATATTTATTTTGAACGTTAGTGAAGGATACCGCGTATGAAGAAACCACTCCTGGTGACGGAGTTCCTCGACCGCGCGCGGCGGTACTACGGGGACGAGGAGGCGGTCGTGGCCACGACGGGCGAGCGCTTTACCTACGACGAACTCGGCGAGCGGGCCGACGGCTTCTCGGCGGCGCTCCAGTCCCGCGGCGTCGAGAAGGGCGACCGGGTCGCGGTGCTCGACCCGAACACGCACTACCACCTCGAAGCCGCCTACGGGTCGATGCAGCTCGGAGCCGTCCACATGCCGCTGAACTACCGGCTCGTCCCGGCCGACTTCGAGTACATGCTGAACGACGCGGACGTGACGGCGGTCTACGCCGACTACGCCTTCGCCGAGAAGATAGACGAGGTCCGCGACGAGATTCCGACCGAGATATTCGTCACGAACGACCCCGAGAAGGCCGCGGAGTCGACCGACGGCGAGTGGCTCGATTTCGACGAGTTGGTCGCGGAGTCGACCGACTACGAGCGCCCCGAGATGGACGAAGACGAGATAATCACCATCAACTACACCTCGGGGACGACCGGCGACCCGAAGGGCGTCTGCCGCACCCACCGCGCCGAGACGATTCACGCCTATCTCATCTCGATGCATCAGGACATCGTGGACGACGACGTCTACCTCTGGACGCTTCCGATGTTCCACGTCAACGGTTGGGGCCACATCTACGCGATTACCGGCCACGGCGCGAAGCACGTCTGCACCCGCGGGGTGGAGGCGGAGACCGTGTTGGACGCCATCCGCGACGAGGACGTGTCGTATCTCTGCGCCGCGCCGACGGTGCTGAACATCCTGATGAAACGCTACCGAGAGGAAGGCGGCGTCGAGACGACCGGCGCGAGCCCCGTTCGGGCGGCGACCGCGGGCGCGGCCCCGCCGGAGGCGACGATTCGCACCGTCGAAGACGAGTTCGGCTGGCGGCTCATGCACGTCTACGGGGCCACCGAGACCGGCCCGCTCATCACGACCTCCGAGGCCGGGCGCTACCTGACGGACGGCGACGACCGGTTCGGCGTGAAGAAGAAACAGGGAATCGGCTACCTCGGCACCGACGTTCGCGTCGTCGACGAGGACGGAAACGACGTGCCGAGAGACGACCAGTCCATCGGCGAAATCGTCGTCGCGGGCAATCAGGTGATGGAGAAGTACTGGAACAAACCCGAGGAGACCGAAGCGGCCTTCTCGGCGCGGCTGGAGGGCTACTACCACATGGGCGACCTCGCGGTCGTCGACGAAAACGGCTTCATCAGCATTCAGGACCGCAAGAAGGACATCATCATCTCCGGCGGCGAGAACATCTCCAGCATCGAACTGGAGGACACGCTGTTCGACCACGGCGAGGTCGCCGACGTGGCGGTCATTCCCGTCCCGTCGGACGAGTGGGGCGAGTCGCCGAAGGCGTTCGTCGTGCCGACGAGCGGCGACCCCGACGCGCCGGGCGTCACCGCCGAGGCGCTCATCGAGTTCTGTCGAGAGCGGATTGCGACGTACAAGGTGCCGAAGGAAATCGAGTTCGTCGCCGAACTCCCGAAGACCGCGACCGGGAAGATTCAGAAGTACGAACTGCGCGAGCGCGAGTGGGAAGACGAGGGACGGATGGTGGGTGAGGGATAGGAACGATCGCGTTAAGCCCGCCTTTCGGGGCGTAGCGGGACCTTAACCGCGGCCGAGGTGTCTCGTTTCGGAAGCGAACGCGGTTCAGCGGTCGTTGCAGGGGCAGTCGAGGCCGAGCGACCCGGGGTTGTTGTTGAACGCGTCGAGGGTGTCTTTGAGCGGCTCGCCGTCGACCATGTCGCCGCCGACGCTGACGTACCAGCTCGTCTGTTTGCCGCCGTTCGACCACGCGGAGTTTGTGAGCCACGAACCGGCCATATTCTTGACTTCCTCGATGGTGTAGCCCGCGTAGTCGCCGTACTGGATGGTCGCGCCGTCGCTCGTGCATCCCGGGTCACTGCCCGGTCTGTTCCGGAGGTTGAGGACGATGGCGAGGTAGTGTTTCGCCATGATGTTCGCCTTGTCGCCCTTCGTGGGCGCGACGAGGAACTCGCGCCACTCGTCGTGGGTCATGGTGACGCCGCGGAGGGTGTAGTTCGTGCCATCCGGGCCGAGGACCGCCCAGTTGTCGGTGGAACTGCTGTAGTCCGGGTTGTTCGCCCAGTAGCCGGGCGTCTTGGGACACATGGTCGCCGCCGCGGAGCCGGAGACCGCGGGGATACCGATACCGATGCCGAGCGCCGACATCGCGCCGAGTCGGAGCACGGAGCGCCGAGTCGGTCTGAATCCGTCGTTCGAGTCGTTTGTCATAGTGGTGCCACGGGCGTGGCTGCCGCGTTATTCGCGCTTTGCTGGGTTAGTTATAAATCGGACATTCACGACGGCACGAGATTAACTGGTCTGTGTACGCACAGAAATCGCGTTGAAACGGTGCTATTCGGGGATATATATCTAGTATTCTGATAGTTGGTCACCCGCGGTTCGACCCGCTCACGCGGTCGCCAACGCGAGGAAATCGGAGCGACGCGTTCCGCGGGGAGACGACCCGCGCGGCCGACTCGTCGGCGTCGACGCCCGAACGGGTCGGACCAACGCGGCGGGCCAGTCCGACACCGGCGTGTATTTTGCGTCTGTGGCGCGTTCCGTGCCGCGGAGGACTCACTTCGAGAGCCGGGCAGCAGTCGTCGCCCGACGGGAACCTTATATGATACCGTAGACAGCACCAATCTATAATGATTGATTGCACATGTAATAGGGAATTCATACATAACTATTATTAAGGATGTATCCGCCGATGTGGTTATGGCACGGGATAGCAAGCCGCTCAATCGACGAGACGTGTTGAAGGCGACTGGTGCTGTCGGAACCGCCGGCTTGGCAGGGCTGGCGGGATGTACTGGCGGAGGCGACGGCGGTGGTGACACCGATACTGACACTGGCAACGGCGACGGTGGCGACGGCGGCGGTGGCGGCGACGGTGGAGACGGTGGCGACGGCGGGGAGGAGTACCCGGCGCTGGGCAACTTCCCAATCGAGGGCGACACGGCCACGTTCGGGTTCAACGTCCCGCAGTCGGGACCGTACGCCTCGGAGGGCGAAGACGAACTCCGGGCGTATCAGCTCGCGGTGAAGCACCTCAACGAGGGCGGCGGCTGGGTCGACTCGCAGTTCGACGACCTCTCCGGCGACGGCGTCCTCGGCTACACCATCGACCACGTGGACGGCGACACGGCCACGGACGCGGACCAGGCGCGGCAGTCCGCCTCGGGGATGATCCAGCGCGACGGCGCAATCATGATCTCGGGCGGGTCGTCTTCGGCGGTCGCCATCGCGGTCCAGGGGCTGTGTCAAAACGAGAAGGTCATGTTCATGTGCTGTCTGACGCACTCGAACGACACCACCGGAAAGGACTGCGTCCGCTACTCCTTCCGGGAGATGTTCAACGCGTACATGACCGGTCAGGCGCTCGCACCCCGTCGTCCGCGACGCATACGGCGAGGACCTGACGTTCTACCAGCTCTACGCCGACTACAGTTGGGGGCAGACCCAGCAGGCGTCGATGGAGCAGTTCATGACCGACGTCGCCGGCTGGGAGCAGGTGGAATCCGTCGCGACCCCGCTCGGGACCACCGACTACTCGACGTATCTCTCGGGGGCACAGAGTTCGGGCGCGGACGTGCTCATCTTGAACCACTACGGCCTCGACGGCGCGAACTCCGTCCAGCAGGCCGTCGACGCCGGCATCGACGAGGACATGGAAATCATCGTTCCGCTGTACAACCGCCCGATGGCGGAGGCGGCGGGCGGCGCGATCGAGGGCATCTACGGCACCGTCGCGTGGGACTCCCAGATAGACAACACGCCGTCGCAGGAGTTCACGCAGGCGTTCCGAGACGAGTACGACCGGACGCCGTCCGGTCCCGCTCAGTTGGCGTACGCCCAGACGCTCCAGTACGCCGCCGCCGTCGAGCGCGCGGGGACGTTCTACCCGCCGGAGGTCATCAAGCAGCTCGAAGACTACGAGTACGACAACATCGGCATGGGCGCGGAGACGATGCGCGGGTGCGACCACCAAGCGCAGCGCGACGTGCCGGTCGTGCAGGGGCTTCCGGCGTCCGAGCAGGGCGAGGGATCGTACTTCAACATCGTCAACATCACCAGCCGCGACGACCTCGGCTACGCGTGCGACGCGGGGCCGGCGGCCGAGTGTGAACTCGGGTCCTACGAGTAGGCACTCGCCCCACCGTTATCTTAATGAAAGTTAATCGCAGACAACCACGCACACGTAAATGAGTAAGATTAGCATACCCATGGTAGTACACGCCTCGAACCGTTGGCGCGGGGGTGGCGGTCGATGAGCCTTCTGTCGGACGTGCTCGTCATCCTGCTCAACGGACTGCAGCAGGGGGCTATCTACGTCCTCTTGGCGGTCGGTCTCTCGATCATCCTCGGCACGCTCAAGTTCGTCAACTTCGCGCACGGCGCGCTGTACCTCGTCGGCACCTACACGGGGCTGTTCGTCGCGCTGAACGTCCCGCTGTCGAACGGGAAACTGGCCGAGTGGGGCTTTTCGAGCTTCGGGCTCGACATCGGCTTTTTGGCCGCCCTGCTTTTCGTACCGCTTTTCGTCTTCGCGGTCGGCCTGTTGATGGAGCGGTACCTCGCGCGGGCGTTCTACGACCGCCCCGACACCGACCAGATTCTCGTCACGTTCGGCCTCGCAATCGTCGTCCAAGAGCTGTTTCGCGTCCTGTTCGGCAGCAACAGCCTGCCGTTCGAACAGCCCGAGCGAATCCTCTCTGTCGGCTCGTTCGCCGGCATCCCCGTCTCCGGCCCGATCGCGCTGCCCATCGTCGGTAACTTCCCGCAGTGGCGGCTCTGGGTCATCGGCATCACGGCCGTCCTCGTGGCGCTCGTGTACCTGCTCGTCGAGTACACCGACTTCGGGCTCGTCGTTCGCGCCGGGACCCGCGACGCCGAGATGGTCCGACTCCTCGGCATCAAAATCACCCGGCCGTACATCGTGGTCTTCGGCATCGGCGCGGCGCTCGCCGGGGTGGCGGGCGTCGTCGGCGGCCCGCTGAACGTCGTCAACCCGACCATCGGGACGAACATCCTCGTCCCGGCGTTCCTGACCGTCGTCATCGGCGGGGTCGGAAGCATCGCCGGCGCGGTCGTCGGCGGTATCGTCTTCGGCCTCACGACCGCCGCGCTCGTCGCCTTCGCGCCCGCGTGGTCGCAGGTCGGCCTCTACGCCATCGCGGCCATCGTCCTCCTGACGCGGCCGCAGGGCCTGCTCGGCGACGAGGAGGTGACGCCATGAGCGAGAAGGACGCCAACCCGAGCGCGAAGGACGCGCTGGTCGGCGGCAGCCTGTTCGGTCGCTGGGAGAAACTCCGCGGCCGCGAGGGGACGGTCGTCGGCATCACGGCCGTCCTCGTCGCGGTGTTCCCGTACCTCTTCGCCCGCGCGCCCGTCGTCTCGGGCATCTTGCAGGGCTACCAGAGCCTGGCGACGCTCATCCTCATCTGGGGCATCTTCGCCATCGGCTTCGACCTGCTTCTCGGCTACACCGGCCTGCTCTCGTTCGGCCACGCGGCCTTCTGGGGCGGCGCGGCGTACGCCGCGGGCATCGTCGCCAAGAACGTCAGCGGCGACCCCATCGTGATGGTCGTCTCGGGGACGCTCTTCGCGGTGCTGCTCGCGTGGGTGCTGGGCTTTCTGTCGCTCCGCCGGGGCGGCATCTACTTCTCCATCCTCACGCTGGCGTTCGCCCAGATGTTCTACTACATGGCCGCGTCGCCGCTGGCGTTTCTGACCAACGGCGAAAACGGCCTGACCGGCGTCGAGGTCGGCAGTTTCCTCGGCGTCATCCACCTCGAAGCGGACGTTCCGTCCGTCGGCGGGATGCTCCTCGGGACGTGGTTCTACGCCTTCGTCGGCGTCTTCTTCGTCGGCGCGGTCGCGGTCGCCTACCGCATCCTCAACTCGCCGTACGGGATGGTGTTCCGCGCCATCCGCGAGAACGAACAGCGCGCCGAGTTCGTCGGCCTCAACGTCTGGCGCTACAAGCTGATGGCGTTCATCATCTCGGGCGCGTTCGCGGGCGTCGCCGGGAGCCTCTTTACCATCCACGGGGCGTACGTCCCGCTCCAGTCGCTGTTCTGGACGGAGTCCGGCGACATCGTCGTCATGACCGTTCTCGGCGGCGCGGGCTCGATGTTCGGGCCGGTCCTCGGCGTCGGACTGTACCTCTACATCGAGAACATCGTCCAGACCATCCAAGCGCTGACGATTCCCTTCACGGACATCGTGCTGATTCGGGACTTCGGGTTCTACTGGCACCTGCTTTTGGGACTCGTCTTCGTCGTGGTCGTCTGGGTCGTCCCCGACGGCCTGTGGGGCATCCTGAACTGGCTCCGCGAGCTCGCGGTCGACCTCGGTTCGAAGGCGGCGAACCGCGTCCGCGCGCTCTCCGGCAACGGAGGTGACGGTCGATGACGCTCCTCGAAACCCAGAACCTCGTCAAGGAGTTCGGCGGCCTCGTCGCCACCGACGACGTGAACCTCACCGTCGAGGAGGACGAGCGCGTCTCCATCATCGGGCCGAACGGCGCGGGGAAGTCGACGCTCATCAACCTCATCACGCGACGGCTCGACCCGACCAGCGGCGACATCCGGTTCAAAGGCGAGTCTATCGTCGGCCTCGAACCGCATCAGGTGGTCCAACGCGGCGTCTCCAAGTCGTTCCAGACCGCCTCCATCTTCCCCGACCTGACCGTCCGGGAGAACGCGGAAATCGCGGCGCTGGCGTCCGAGCGCGGCGCGTTCGGGTTCGAGTTCCTGAAACACCGCGACAGCCTCACCGACGTCCACGACGTCGCCCGCGACACGCTGGACTCGGTCGGCCTGTTGGACCGCGCGGACACCGTCGCGACCGACCTGCCGTACGGCGACAAGCGTCGCCTCGAAATCGGCATCGCGCTCGCGAGCGACCCCGACCTGCTCCTCATGGACGAACCGACCGCCGGCATGTCTCCCGAGGAGACGAAGTCGACGGTCGACCTCATCGAGCAGGTCAAACGCGACCTCGGGCTCACGTTCGTCCTCGTCGAACACGACATGGAAATCGTCTTCAGCATCTCCGACCGCATCGTCGTCCTCAGCCGCGGCGGCATCATCGCCGAGGGCACCCCCGACGAGATTCGGGGCAACGAAGCCGTCCAAGAGGCGTACCTCGGAGGTGTCGAGCTGTGAGCCTCCTCGAAATCGACGCCATCGACGCCTACTACGGCGAGAGCCACATCATCCGCGACCTCTCGATGAGCGTCGAGGAGGGCGAGATATGCGCGCTCCTCGGCCGCAACGGCGCGGGGAAGACCACCACGCTCCGGTGTATCGCCGGGGCGACGCCGCCCGACGTGCGGGAGGGCCACATCCGGTTCAAGGGCGACGACATCACGGGCGTCCCCGCCGAGGACGTCTCCGTCCGGGGCATCTCGCTGGTGCCCGAGGAGCGGCGCATCTTCCCGAACCTCTCTGTCGCCGAGAACCTCCACCTCGCGGAGGTCGTCAACAACAAGTCGAACACGTGGGGGCGGTCGCTGTCGTTCGGCCACAAGGGAATGTCGACCGAGGAGGTCTACGACCAGTTCCCGCGGTTAGACGAGCGGAAAGACCAGCGCGCGGGGACGCTCTCCGGCGGCGAACAGCAGATGCTCGCCATCGCGCGCGCCCTGAAGCAGAACACGGACCTGTTGCTCCTCGACGAGCCCTACGAGGGGCTCGCGCCGAAGATCATCGAGGACGTGGAGGACGCGGTCGAGCGCATCAGCGACGCGGGCACGACCATCCTGCTCGTCGAGCAGAACGCCGCGGCGGCCATCAAACTCGCCGACCGCGCGTACGTCATCGACCAGGGCGGCATCGTCTTCGACGGGAGCGCCGAGGAACTCCGCGAGGACGACGAGACGCGCGAGCGGTATCTGGGGGTCTGACGATGGCCGCGACCGACGCCGACGCCGACCCCGAGACGGCGCTCGAAACGCTCATCGAGGCCGGCGCGGTCGACGAAGCGCCGGACGGGACGCTGTCGACCACGGCGGAGTTCGAGAAGACGCTCGCCGTCTACCACGACATCTACGGGGCGGTTTCGACCGAGGAGTTCCACCAGACCGTCTCGGACCTCTTCGGCGTCGCCCCCGAGAACGTCGAGGCGCGACTCGACGAGTTCGGCGTCACCAGAGCCGACGTGGTCGCGTACCTCGCGGCGAAGTCGTTTCTCGACGCGCCCGTCGAGCGGGACCTGCTTTTCGTCATGGCGGGGCTGCTCGTCGAGATGACCCCGTCGTCGCCGGTGCCGAACGCGCTCGACGAACTCGACGACGGTTCCTTCGAATCGTACCTCGACGCACACCCGGACGCCGTCGTCCTCGTGTGGCGGCGCTTCTGCGAGCCCTGCGACGCGATGAAGGAGGACCTCGACGCGATTCTCGACCGCGTCCCCGGCGGGGTCGCGACTGCCGGCGTCGACGGCGAAGCGGCTGACGAGTTCTGCCGGTCCTTCGATGTCGAGTCAGCACCGACGCTCCTGTGTGTTCGGGACGGCGAACTGCGAGAACGAGCGTCCGGCCGCCGGACCCCCGACGAGGTCGCGGCCGTCCTCGACCGGGTCTACTAGCTTTTCCGCTTCGTCGAGCCCGTCACCATGACGGGCCGGTCGGAGTTCAGAATCACCGTCTGGGTGACGCTCCCGAAAAGCGCCTTCCCCGCGGGCGAGCGCTTCCGCCCGGCGGTGACGATGAGGTCCGCGTCCTCCTCGTCGGCGAACTCGATGATGACCTCCGCGGGGTCGCCCGACGACTCGTTGACGTCGTACTCGATACCGCGGTCTTCGAGGAACTCGCCCGCCTTTCTGACCGAGTGAATCTGCGTCGCCGACGCCCCGCTCGGGTTGTCGGTGAAACTGTGGATGAGTGTGACCTCCTTCTCGCCGGGGTCGCCGGGGAGTTTCGCGACCTCTTCGACGCACGCGAGCGCGTGGTCCGCGTCGTCGTCGATACCGATTACAACGTGGTACATACTACCACGTCCCGGTAGTGGATATTAGTATTTGTGTTGAACGATAATGCTGAATTAGGCGTCGTCGAGTCCCGCCGAGACGTAGACGACGAGCGCGAGCGGAGCGCCGAGGACGAGCGCGATGGTCAGCGCGCCGTAGGCCGCGAAGCCGACGGGCGTGGGGGGAAACGGCACCAGAAAGAGGAACCGCGGCGCGCTGAGTCCCGAGACGAACGTTCCGGTGAGGTAGCCCGCGGCCCCGGCGACGGCGACGAGGGCGGCGTACAATCCGAGGACGAAGCGGTGACCGCCGACGTTCGAACTCACGGCTCACGTTCGGGGACGGACGCTGTTAGGGGTTTCCGTTCGCCTCGTCGCAGTGGGGGTCGGTGTCGGCGTCGGCGTCCGCGTACCGATGCACCTTTGGCCGCACGCGCAAACAGTGAGGTATGTCGGATACGGATATCCTCGGACTCGTGCTCGGGGCCATCGCGGTACTGATGTTCGCGACGGGCATCCTCCTCGTCGTCTGAGCTCTCTCCGGTTTTCCGCGTCGCCGCCACCGAGAGCGGTCGCTTCTCTCCGCCGCGGTCACCGTCGCTCGTGAGCGGCGGCTTTGACGGGACGGACTCCGTGACGCACGCGAGCGACCGACACCGGCGGCGAGCACGGACTGTCGGCGTCGTCGGGCGCGTTCGCTCTCGAAACCAGCGTCCGAAAAATGAACCGCGACCGAATCGCCGTCGAGCGGCGTCGGTTACGCGTCGTCCGCGGAGTCCGCCTCCGCGTCGTCGACCGACCGCCCGCCGTCGGTGGCGAGGTCGGTCTCGTCTTCGCCGCCGTCGGTGACGGCCGTCTCCAGTTTGCGTTCGAACCAGGTCCACTCGGCGGTGACGAGGTCGTCGTCGGCGAGGTCCCACGGGTCGCCGTCTTCGATTTCGCGGCCTTCGAGCCACGACTGGACGAAGTTCCAGACGAAGATGATCTGGCCGGCGAGCAGGATGAGCGCGCCGACCGTGGCGACCTGATGCAGCGTCGCGAACTGCGGCAGGTAGGTCGCGTAGCGACGCGGCATCCCGCCGTAGCCGAGCAGAATCATCGCGAAGAACGTCAGGTTCGTCCCGACCATCGAGAGCCAGAAGTGCCACTTACCGAGCGTGACCTGATACATCCGGCCGGTGTAGATGGGGTACCAGTAGTAGAGCCCGGCGAAGCCGGCGAAGGCGATGGCTCCCATGACGATGTAGTGGAAGTGCCCGACGACGTAGTAGGTGTCGTGGAGCACGAGGTCCACCGGAATCGACGCGAGGAAGACGCCCGTCACGCCGCCGATGATGAAGTTCGAGACGAAGCCGATACAGAACAGCATCGGCGTCGTGAGGCGAATCTTCCCGTTCCACATCGTCGTGATCCAGTTGAACGTCTTGACCGCGCTCGGTATCGCGATGGCCAGCGAGACGGCCATGAACGAGGCGCGGAGCCGGGGGTCGATGCCCGTGGCGAACATGTGGTGCGCCCAGACGCCGAACGAGAGGACGCCGATGGCGAGCGTGGAGTAGACGACGAACTTGAACCCGAAGAGCCGACGACCCGCGAAGCGGGGGAGCACGAGGCTCACGATACCCATCGGGGGCAACACGAGGATGTACACTTCGGGGTGGCCGAAGAACCAAAACAGGTGTTGCCACAGAATCGCCCCACCGTCGACATCGAAGAACATCGTGCCGAAGTTCCGGTCGAAAAGCAGCATCATAATCGCGCTACCGAGAAGCGGGAACGCGAAGAGGATGAGACCGGACTGGGTCAGAATCGTCCACGAGAAGATGTCGAGGTTCGCCCACGAGACCTTCTCGTTGCGCTCCGTGAAGATGGTCGCGATGAAGTTGATCGCGCCCATCGTGGCCGAGACACCCGAGAGGTGCAGGCCGAGGAGCATCAGGTCGACGCCGGCGTTCACCTGGTTGCCGGACCCGACACCGGCCGAAAGCGGCGTGTACATCGTCCAGGCCGTCTGCGCCGGGATGACGTCCGGGATGGGGAAGAACCCGGCCCAGATGAGCAGCGCCGCCGGCGGTAGGAGCCAGAAGGCGATGGCGTTGATACGCGGGAACGCCATGTCGTCCGCGCCGATGAGAAGCGGGATAAAGTAGTTCGAGAACGCGGCGATGATGGGCGTCCCGAACAGGAACAGCATCGTAATCCCGTGGCTTGTGAGCAACGAGTTGTAGAACGTGTTCGAGATAAGCGTCATCGACGGGTCCGCCAGTTCAATCCGCATCAGGACGACCATGAGACCCCCCACGGCGAACGCGACGAGCGCGTACGCGCCGTAGAGCATCCCGATGTCCTTGTGGTCGACCGTCGTCAACCAACGGATGACCCCGGATGGTTTCTCCTCCGAGACGTACTGCTCTGCGGTACCGCCGACCGTGCCTCCGCCCGCGAGCGGGGTGTACGACCGCCAGTCTTCGACCCGCGCGAGCCACGCGGCGACGGCGATGAGGAAGACCCCCATGAGCACCGTCAGTGCTAACTGTCCGTTAACCTCCATGGAAGTGCCTGAGTAGTGCAGGGTAATGAAAGATTCGGGACCGCCCTGCGATTCGAGGTGCTTTAAGCCGTCTCGTCCGCGGCTTCGACGGCGTCGTCATCCGGCGATTCTTCGAGTTCGGCCGCCTCCTCGCTCTCTTGTTCGTGAAGCGGCTTCGCGCCCGGAACCGTCGCCTGCCCCGGCGCGTAGACGGTGCCTTCCTTCTCGGAGCCCGCGATGGCCTTCCCAGAGAGGTAGGTGAGCGCGGCGAGCAGTACGAACGGCGCGATGAGGAGCGCGTACTGCAGCCCCGACGTGAGCGATTCGAACCCAAACGGATTGACGAAGGTGAACGCCACCACGAAAAACAGGATGATGGCCAGCGGAACCATGTTGACCGTGAGGTCGAGGATGGTCTCCTTGTCGAACGTCTTGGTTGCCATATCGAGACACTCGGGGACGCCGTTCAAATAGATTGTTGGTTTCGCGTCCGGTCGAGGCGAGTCGGAGCGGTCGCGGGGTCGTCCGCGGCGGTCAGAAGGTCTGTCGCTGTTCGCGGACGAACAGTTCGAAGACGACGCCGCCGACCACCAGCAGAATCGCGGCGGCGATGACCGCGTAGCCGCGGGTCACGAGGCGATGTCGGTGAACGCGAGCCCCGCGCCGAACGCGAACAGGACGGCGGCGAGCGCGGAGACCGAGCGGATCGTCGAGGTGACGTAGCCGGACTCCTTGAGGATGCCGACGACGCTCCCGCCGAACAGGAGCAGCCCGCCGACGGCGAGGGGAAACAGGTCGAACAACAGGCCCAGCTCGGAGATGGGAATCCCGAGCGCGATGAACACGGGCCACGGACTGGCCGTGCGGTACTGGTCGGAGAGTCCCGGCGCTTCGTCCATACGCGTCCGTTGGACTGTGTGGTAACAAGCCCTTCGGAACCGAGACTAGCGGAGGGAGATGCCCTGCCGAGCGAGGAAGTCGCTGACCGCGCGAATCTCGACCGGACTGCCGATGATCCGGCACGTCTCGCCGTTCGCTCGGTAGACCGAGACGACGAACTCCGATTCGAGGTCGTCGCGCACGCTCTCCAAGAGGTCGCAGGGGAGCACGATCTGCGTGCTGTCGCGGAGCGTTCGGGGGTCGGGCATCGGTGTTCATCGGGCGGTCGAAGGGGTCGTGTATAACCGTGCCGAAACTCGTCTCTTCGCACACGCGAGACTACCTCAACACCCGACGCGTCGACGCGGCGGACCCGCCGCGCGGAAGGAAAGGGTTTTTCGACGGACGCGGCGGAACTGTTGACGATGGGACTGGAGGAGGAGATCGAAGATATCCGCGAGGAGATATCTAACACGCCGTACAACAAGTCGACCGAGGCGCACATCGGTCGGCTGAAGGCGAAACTCGCGGAACTGAAAGAGAAACTCGAAAACCAGAGTTCGGCCGGCGGCGGCCAAGGGTACGCCGTCGAGAAGACCGGCGACGCCACGGTCGCGCTCGTCGGCTTCCCCAGCGTCGGCAAATCGACGCTCATCAACGCGCTCACCAACGCCGACAGCGAGACCGGCGAGTACGAGTTCACCACGCTCAACGTGAACCCGGGGATGCTGAAGTACAGGGGCGCGAACATCCAGATACTCGACGTGCCCGGCCTCATCGAAGGGGCCGCGGGCGGTCGCGGCGGCGGCAAGGAGGTCCTTTCTGTCGTCCGCACCGCCGACCTCGTCGTGTTCCTGCTCTCGGTGTTCGAGATAGAGCGCTACGAGCGACTGCAACAGGAACTCTACAACAACAAGATTCGACTCGACACGTCGCCGCCGAGCCTCTCTATCAACAAGAAGGGCAAAGGCGGCATCAACGTGACAAAAAGCGACAGCGTCGACCTCGAAGAGGAGACCATCAAGGGCATCCTCCGCGAGCACGGCTTCGTCAACGCCGAGGTGACGCTCCGCGGCGAGACGACCATCGACGAACTCGTCGACGGCATCATGAAAAACCGGGTGTACCTGCCCTCTATCGTCGCCGTCAACAAGGCCGACCTCATCGACAAGGACTACCTCCCGACGGTCGAGGAGAACCTCCGCGAGGTCGGCCTCGACCCCGACGAGGTGACGTTCATCAGCGCCGAGGCCGAGAAGGGCCTCGACGCGCTCAAAGAGGAGATCTGGGACGCCCTCGGGCTCATCCGCATCTACATGGACAAACCCGGCCGCGGCGTCGACTACGACGAACCGCTCGTCCTCCGCGAGGGCGACACCATCGACGACGCCATCCACGAACTCGGCGCCAAGCTCGACGAGCGGTTCCGGTTCGCCCGCGTCTCCGGCCCGAGCGCGAAACACGACGACCAGCAGGTCGGCCGCGACCACGTCCTCGAAGACGAGGACGTGCTCCGCATCATCGCCCAGCGGTGACGACCGACTCGGCGGCCCGGTCGACTTCGCGGTCGTCCGCGCACCGCCGCCGCCGCCTTCTCCTCGTTTTCGTCCTCGGTCTCGTTCCGTGGTCCGTCCAGACGTTCGCGACCGGGTCCCCCGCGCTGTTGTTCCCGTGGGGACTCGCCAGCCCCGCCACCGGGAGCGTGACCACTATCACCGACTTCTTCCTGCGGTTTACGATGGGACTGCCGGACTACATCCTCGCGTGGCCGGTCGGGGTCGCCTGTTACGTCGTCGCGCTGGCGAGCGCGCTCTCGGGCGTTCTGTTCGGCCGCGAGGACGTTCGACTTACCGCGGCCGGACTCATCCTCGCCGGCGTGACCCAGTTGGAGGTCGCCCGCGGCTTTTCGGTCCAACCCGGTCGAACCGCGTGGCCGGTCGGGACCGTCCTCTTGTGGGCCGTGGCGGGGTTCCTGTATTGGTCACGCGCGGGCGAGCGCGACGCCGGCGGCTCCTCGCGCTGAGCGACATCACAGAACCGAACGACGCACCCGTCGCCTCGCTCAGTCGTCAGCCGCCGTCTTCGGTCGGTAGCTCCGACTCACCGCCTTCCACGTCCCGGTTTTGAACCGGTAGTAGTTCAGCACCGCCGGAATCGTCGTCTCGGCGAGGAACGCCAGATAGAGCCCGGTGAGCCCGAGCGAGGTGACAGAGCCGATGTAGGTGAGCGGAATCGACCCGAGGAACATCCCGACGAACTGGCTGCCGAACGTCCAGCGCGTGTCGCCGCTGGCGTCGAGCGGGCCCGCTGAGCCGCCGGAGACGCCCTGTAAGATGACGGCGAGGCAGGCGACGTAGACGAGGTCGATAGCGATGGGGACCGCCGGGGCGGCCGGGTCGTCCACGAACCCGAGGACGATGGGCCGGGCGAACACCGCCACGAGCGCCGCGGAGATGAGGTACGTGGCGACGGCGTATCGGATGACCTCGTTGCCGTAGGCCTCGGCGGTCCGTTCGTCGTCCTTGCCGAGCGCCTGCCCGACGAGGCTCGACGACGCCAGCCCGAAGCCCCAGCCGGGGGTGTTCATGAGCCCCCAGATGCGGCGGACGATGACGAACGCGGCGACCACGTCCGGGCCGAAGCTGTCGAGGATGGCGAGCATCGGGAACTCGGCGGCGGTCCAGACGAGACTTCGACCCATGACCGGGACGCCGATTTTGACGAGGTCGCGTATCGTCTCGGTGTCGAGGAAGGGGCCGAACGGGTCGACGACGACGGGGAACGCGCCGACGCCGGGGAGCGACCCCCGCGAGAGGCCGAGCGCGAACGCGCCGGTGACGACGACGTTCGAGAGGACGGTCCCGAGCGCCGCGCCCTCGACGCCGAGGTCGAGGCCGAAGATGAGCACCGCGTTGAGTGCGATGTTGATGACCGCCCCGCTCGCGCGGAGAATCATCGCGGTGTACGCGTCGTCGGTGCCGACGAGGACGCGGCTCCCGATGAGGTTCAGGCCGGCGAAGGGGACGCCGAGCCCGACGATTCGGAGGTAGGCCGCCCCGAGTTCGATGGCTCCTTGGTCGCTGCTCAGGACGGAGATGAGTTCGGTGGGAAACAGCCAGAAGACGGCCGTGACCGGAAGCGTGGCGACGACGGTCAAAAGCGCGCTCGACCGGACCGCGAGCCCCAACTCGTCTATCGCGTCCGCGCCGAAGCGCTGGGAGACGAGTGCGATGGTCCCGCCCGCGATGCCGCCGCCGAGCGCGAAGGCCAGTCCCCAGTACGGCCCGGCGAACCCGACGCCGGTGATGGCGACGGTCCCCGAGGCGATACCCACCATCGCCACGTCGACGGCGTTCTTCGACATCCGGGCGATGCCGGTGACGATGCGTGGCCACGAGAGGTCGGCGATGCGGACGGCGCGCTCGCGGTCGAGGAGACCGACTCGGGCGAGCGCCAGCCCGATGCCGAGGATGAGGAGTCGAACGGGGTTGGGGACCGGGAACACTGCTGAACCGTACCTCCGGGTAGTACTTATGCACCACGCAACGGTCGGAAAGTTCCGGTAGACGGCGTGTGACAACCATCGACGGTCGGTTCCGCGTTCGGTACGTTTTTCGCCGGCGCGACACATCTGTCGGATATGTCCGGAACCCTCGACCACGTGATGATCCGCGTCGAAGACCTCGAGGAGTCGCTCGACTGGTACACGACCCACCTCGGCTACGAGGAGAAGGGTCGCTGGGAGGCCGACACGTTCACCAACGTCTACCTCGGCCCCGAGGACCTCCACGAGGAGGGCGCGGTCCTCGAACTCACCTACAACCACGGCGACAACACCTACGAGATGGGCGACGCGTGGGGTCACATCGCGGTCCGCGTCCCCGAGGACGAACTCGAATCCTCCTACCAGCAGCTCATGGACGAGGGCGTCGAGGACTACCGCGACCCCGAGTCCTGCGGCGGCCGCTACGCGTTCGTCAAGGACCCCGACGGCCACGAGGTCGAAATCGTCAAGCGCGACCACGGCGCGAAGTGGAGCCTCGACCACACCATGATTCGCGTCGAGGACGCCGACGAGGCGCTCGGCTTCTGGACCCGCAAGTTCGGCTACGAGCACACCGGCCGCTGGGAGTCCGACACCTTCGCGAACTACTTCATGAAGCCCGAGGGCGCGGCCGAAGAGGCGATGGCCGTCGAACTCACCTACAACTACGACGGCCGGAGCTACGAGATGGGCGACGCGTGGGGCCACCTCGCCGTCAGCGCCGACGACCTCCACGACTACTGGGAGACGCTCATGGAGCGCGAGGCCGACGACTACCGCGACCCCGAGTCGTGCGACGACATGTTCGCGTTCACGAAGGACCCCGACGGCCACGAAATCGAAGTCATCCCGGCCGACTTCGAGTCGCCGGAATAAGCCGCCTCGGTCCTGACGCCCCGGCCCCCGGCGTCCCGATTTTTCGCCGCTGCCGACTGTCCGCACAGCGGCGGTGCCGTGAGTTCGGGCCGCCGGGCCGCACCGGAAGTCGGCGCACGGAACGACAAGGGATTTAATCGGTCCAGCGCATCCAATACGTATGCCCGGTCTCCTCTCCGACGTCCTCGCGTGGGTGGCCATCGGAACCTTCGTCGCCGGCGCGGTCGCAAACGGGCGGGACCGCGAACTCGGGCGACGGGTGATGACTGCCGCGTGGGTGCTGTTCGCTCTCTTCTGGCTCCAGCTCATCCCGCATTTCACGCTCGTCCACAAGAGCTACATCGAGGGCTTATTGACCATCGCGGCCGTCCCGGCGTCGCTGTACACCGGCTGGCTCCTCTACAACGGCCGCGACACGCTGTTCGTCCTCTCTCGCGCCGTCGCCGCCATGGGCGTGGTCTACCTCCCGTTCGAGACGATTCCCGCGTTTACGCTCTTCGGGGCGACCGTCCCCGCGCCTCGCGGCGTCCTCATGGAGACCGTCGCGGCACAGACGCGCTTCCTCACCGAGTTGCTCGGCTACTCGCCGCAGATGATTCTCGGTGATCAGGGGTATCTGAACACGTTCCTGTGGATGCAGGGCTCTCACCGAATCGAAATCTCCGTCGTCCTCGCCTGCACCGGACTCGGGAGCATCGCCATCTTCGTCGGCCTCATCGCCGCCGTCGAGGCCCCGATGCGACGGAAGCTTCGCGGCCTCGCCATCGCCGTCCCCATCATCTACGCGCTGAATCTGCTTCGGACGACGTTCATCTCCATCTCGGTCGGCAACCAGTACTTCCAGCTGTTCGTCGACGAAATCCTGTTTCTCTTCGGCTCGTCGGACCCGTACATGGTGTCGTTTTTCATCTCCGACCGCATCATCAGCCAGGCGCTCGCGGTCGTCGCGCTCGTCGGCATCACCTACCTCGTCGTCCACGAAGTGCCGGAACTGCTCACCGTCATCGAGGACGTGCTCTACATGGTGACCGGCGACGAGTACGACCTCAGAAGTGAGTTAGGGCTCGACGAGCGGGCGTAATCGGTTCTCTTCTCCCGTCGTCTCCCGGTCAGTCGTCGTCGGACTCCTCTTCCGCTCAGCTCTCGTCGAACAGTTCCTCGGACGCGCCGCCGAGCGCCGAGAGCGCGTCGGCTTCGACGTGGTGGACCTCGCCGGGGATGACGAGCATGTGGAGCGGGTCGCCGAACTCGCGCTCCGCGAGCGCCGACA
>NZ_JPES01000038.1:0-27631 GCF_000730175.1 Haloferax sp. ATB1
AGTGCCGCGTCGGCAACGCCATCGCCGACGCCTATCGCTGGGCGACCGGCGCGGACGTGGGGCTGCAGAACAGCGGCGGCATCCGCTCCGGCCCACCCGTCGGCCCCGACGTGACCCACGCCGACCTCGTGAGCCTCGTCCCCTTCGAGGAGCACCTCGTCGTCGCCGAAGTGACAGGCACGGAGCTACTGGCGGCGTTCGGGGCCGCCCGCGGGGCCGAGATGGGGTTCGGCGAACCGGACTGGTGGCACGCCCACGTCAGCGGCGCGCGCATCGTCTGGGACGACGACCGCGACGAGGTCGTCGAGGCGTTCGTCGGCGGCGAACCAATCGACCCGGAGGCGCGCTACACCGTCGCCACGAGCGACTACCTGCTCCACAGCACGCAGGAGTTCCCAGCCATCACGCAGGCTCACCGGGTCGGCGAGTTCGAGATACAGCACGACGCGCTGGCGCGCTACGCCCGCGAGGTCGGCTTCGACGCCGCGGTCGAAGGGCGCATCGAGCGCCGGTCGGCCACCCGCGCCGACGACTGAGCGCGGTCGAAGGGGCGAAACGGGCGCGCGTCCGTCGGCCAAGCCGACCGAGAGGGAAAGGTTCACGCACGCCCGGCGAGTGGTTTCGGAGTATGACACGGGTCGTGGTCCCGGTTCGGTACCCCCTCTCGAAACACTCCCGGGCGACGCTCGAAGAGGCCGTCCGCGTCGCGAGAGAGCGCGACGCCGAACTGACGGTCCTCCACGTCGACCTCTACCAGTCGAACCGCGGCGTGACGCGGACCGAACTCAAGCGGGCGGTCGAAGGCGAGTTCGGCCCGCTCGTCCGCGCGCGCTACGTGGTCCGCCGGGGCTTCCTCGTCGAGGAGACGATTCTCGAAGAGGTCGCCGCCGAGGAGGCCGACATCGTCGTCATCGGGTCGAAACAGGCGAGCCGCTGGCGGCGGATGCTCCGGCGGTTCCTCGACGACCCCGACATCGACGTGTTCCTCCGCGAAAAGCTCGACTGCACGGTCATCACCGTCCGCGCGGACGACTGAGCCGGCGGCTCTCGGGTTCGGATTCGTTTTCCCGGTTTCGATGCGGTTCCCAGCTCCGACTGTTTTCGCCGTTCTCCGGTCAGTCGTCGCCGCCGGCGGCGTCCGTCGATTCTGGGTCCGCCGTCTCGGCGGCCGCCGACTCCGCGTTCGTCGAGTTCGGGGCGTCGGTCGCGTCGGCCGCGTCGCCCGAGTCAGCCGGGGGTTCGGGGCCCTCGCCGTCAGAGACCGGGTTCGTGGGCGCTCCCGGTGCCGGCGACGCGGTGGCGTGACGCCGGTTCGCGGCCTCGTCGCCGGTGACGTGGAGGCTCCCGCTCGTCTCGTCGAAGACGAGGTGGGTGTGCGGGTAGGCGAACTCGACGGTCGCCTCTGACTCCTCGACGAGCGTCCAGAGCCGCGTCTGGACCTCGGACTGGATGCGGCCGATTTTGTACGGTTTCAGCGCCCAGTAGCGGAGGCGCAGGAGGACGCCGTTGTCGGCGTAGGAGTTGATGTAGGCGGTCGGCTTCGCCGGGTAGCGGGCGCTCCCGATGCGGATGTCCGGCCCGCCTTCGACCACCGCGTCGCAGTCGCGGGCGGCGCGCTCGACGAGGTCGCGGGCGGCGTCGATGTCCGACTCGTAGGTGACGAGCACGTCGAGCGACAGGCGGGTCCGCTCGTCTTCCGCGGAGTAGTTGATGACGTCGCGGTCGCGGATGTTCGAGTTCGACATCACGAGAAAGGTGTTGTCGAGGGTGAATATCTTCGTGTAGCTCAGGGTAATCTCGTCGATGAAGCCCTTCGTGCCGTCGTCGAGTTCTATCATGTCGCCGATTTCGAACGGCTGGTCCGAGAGGACGAACACCCCGTTGATGATGCTCCCGACGATGGGCGCGAGGACGATACCGAGCACCGCCGAAAACACCGTCACCGAGAGGACGATGTCGCCGAGTTCGAGGCCGAGGACGTTCGCCCCGACGCCGACGCCGACGAGGACGATGGCGAGGCGGACGATTCGGAGGACGGTCTGGGCGACGCTCTGACGGCGGAACTGCCGGGCGACCGGCCGGCCGAGCAGGCGGACGATCGTACTTCGAGAGCCCGACCGACAGGGTGACGATGACGAGGGCGACGGCGATGCGCCACCCCGGGAACAAGAGGTACTCCGGCACGAACGTCGGCGGCGTGAGCGCCGTGGACTGGAGCGGGGCGACCGCGACGTGGCCCCCCGCAGTCGGTACCCCGCCCGACGCGCCCGACGCGCCCGACACGTCGGCAACCCCCTCGACTCCGTGCATGGAAACCGCAACGGGGAGCGGCGAAAAAAGGGTTGTTACTACGGGGGGCGGTCGCGGTGAACGGCTAAGTGTCGGGGCGTCGCAATATTAGTATGAGCAACGCGACGACCTCCCGTCCCGACTTCCAGATAACGCACGACACCCCGCCCAGTCGAGCGCTCCTCTGTGGCTTTTCGTCGTTCGGACTCGCCGGCCTCACGGCCGTCGACTTCATCGTCGACCACCTCGACCTCGAACAGACCGGCCACCTCACCGTCGAGGGCCTCCCGGCGGTGACGCCCTTCGAGGACGGGCGGCCCCGCCACCACACGCGACTGTTCTCCCGCGACGACCTCGACGTGACCGTGCTCGTCGGCGAACTGTTCGTCCCGGCGGTCCACGGCACGCAGTTCGGAAACGCCATCCTGGAGTGGACCGAACGAAATCAGGTGGAGGAACTCGCCGTCCTGTCGGGGATTCCGATGGCCCACGGCCCGGACGAACACCGCGTGTTCTACATCGCCACCGACGACTACCGCGAGGCGCGACTCGCCGACAGCGACATCCCGCCGATGGGGCGCGGATTCTTCGACGGCACCAACGCGGCGCTCGTCGAGCGCGGCATCGGGTCGCCCCTCGGCGTCGGCGTCTACGTCACGCCCGTCCACGCGCAGGTCCCCGACGTCGAGGCGGCGATTCGACTCGTCGACGCCGCCGACGACGTGTACGACCTCGGCGTCGACTCCTCGCCGCTGGAGTCCTTCGCGGCCGAGGTGCAGCAGTACTACGCCGAACTCGCCGAGCGACTCCACGACAGCGAGGCCGACCTCCCGGAAGACCGGATGTACATGTGAGGGGCGATTCGGTCGCTGTCCCGCGATATTCGACGGCCGCCCTGCTATCAGTTGTGCCACTTGTTTTCGGAATTTCGTGCTACTCGGATTTCAGTAAATGATTTAGGTGATGCCGTACACGTCACGAGCATGGCCGACGAACTGCGGCTCACCATGGAGCGAGTCGGTGAGCGCTTCAACCTCGGTGAGTACGAGATAGACGCGTATCTGGCCGTCCTCGAACACGGACAGTTGACGGCGAGCGAAATCGCCGACCGAACCAGCATCCCCCAGCCGCGGGTGTACGACACGGTCCGGAGCCTGTCCGACCGCGGCCTCGTCGAACTCCGCGAGTCGCGGCCGATGAAAATCGTCGCCGTCGACCCCGACGACGCCTTCGCGAACGTCAAGACCTCACTGGAGGAACTCATCGAGGAACTGGAGGCGCGGTACACCGCCCCCGCCCGCGACACCGAGGCGGTTTCGCTCGTCAAGTCGCGGTCGACCATCCTCCGCTACATCGAGGAGATTATCGAGGCCGCCGAGTACGAACTCGTGCTCTCTTTGACGCCCGACCTGCTCCGTCGCTTCCGCGACGACCTCGCGGCGGCCATCGATAGCGGCGTCAGCATCGACCTGCTGGTCACGCCCGCCTCCCGCGCGCCCGACCCCGAGGAGTTCAACTACCTCGACGTGGCGACCATCGCCCGCGCCCGCCGCGGCATCACCTCGCCCGTCCTCGCGGTCGCCGACGGCGAGTACTCCATCTACGCGACGCAGGACGCCCTCCGAGACGACCGCGACCGCTACGGCGTCATCTTCAACCGCTCCGCGCTCGGCTTCCTCGTCAGCGGCTTCTTCGGGACCGTCCTCTGGACCACCGCCGAGACCATCGTCGCCAACGGCAAGCGTCGGCCGTTCCCGCGCCGCTACGCCTCCATCCGTCGGGCCGTCAAGGACATCCGCGAGATAGACGGCGACTTCTACGCCTCCGTCTCCGGCCGCGACATCGAGACGGGCGACCCCGTCGTGGTCGAGGGGCGCGTCATCGAGACGGCCTTCGAGGACACGGAGGAGGTCGCGTCGCTCCACATCGAGACCGAAGAGAGCGTCGTCGAAGTCGGCGGACTGGTCGCCGCGCTCGAAGACGTGGAGGGACAGGAGATTCTGCTCGGCCGCGACGAGGTTCCGAACCGCGACGAAATCGTCTGAAGCCGCGTCGTCAGTCACCGCACGTAGCTTTTCGGGCCCGCCGCCCTCGCCAGCGACGGCTACTCGTCGGGGAACTCGTAGACGACCGCGCCGCAGTCCGCACAGCCGAGCACCTCGTGTTCCGGCGAGTCGTACAGCCCCGCGGTGCCGCCGCAGCAGTTGCGCGTCGTCGTCTCCTCGACCGCGCCGCCGCAGTCCGGACAGACCTCGGTGAACATCCGCATCGGCTCCGTGGCCGCGAGCGCGACCATCGGGTCGACGCCGCGCTCGACGACCGTGTAGAGCGTCGCCACGTCCGCGATGGCCTGCGGCCGCGAAATCCACACGGACATCGAGGGACCGTCCAGCGAGATGCCATCGAACTCGGCGTCGACCGTCGCGTCGAACGGGACCGCGTTGGCGACGGCCTCGGCCAGTTCCTCGTCCGTGGTCTTCCGGAGCGTCGCCATCGTCGACTCCCACACCTCGCGGGCGTCGTCGTCGAGGAACAGACCGTCTTCCTCCTCGACGAGCACCCCGGCGTTCAGGAGCGTCGAGAGCATCACGTCGGGGTCGACGTTGGCGTCGAGCGACTCCGACCGGCGGTCGGGGCCGCCGTCGTCGCCGTGTTCGAAGTACGTCGGCGAGGCCGAGCGCAGGAAGACCAACTGCGGCGCGAACGAGGGCGTGCCGGGGACGACGTAGCCTCGGAAGTACACGGCGAGCGCGCCGCCGACGAGGACGACGAGCCGAGGAGCGGCGAGAGCACGCTGACCGCGAGGCCGACGAGGACGACCAGCGCGATGTTGACGGCGGTACACGGCAGACAGCGGTTCTCGCCGGTGTGTTCCGGGCGCCTGAGTGAGTCGATGACGGACATGGTGTGAAAAGTGGGACTGTGGGGTGTTCGCGTTCGCGGTGGTCAGTTCGCCCGGGGGGGCTCCGTCTCGGTCTCGACCGCGTCGAGGCGGATCGCCTTCCCCGTCTCCGACGAGCGGTAGATTGCGTCGATGACGCGCTGGACGGCGAGGCCCTGTTCGACCGTGTTGCGGCCGGGGTGTTCGCCCTTGGCGACGGCCGCGAGGAACGCCTCCTGTTCGGTCTTGTGGGTGTCGTTGTCCCGCGTCCCCACGTCCGCGGTCGAGAGGTGGTTGCCGCCGCCGACACCGTCCTCGTAGAACTGGAGGTCGTGGCTCGCGCGGTCGAAGCGCACGCCGCCCTCCGTGCCGCGGAGGAAGAACTCGTCGTTGGTCGGGCGGTTCGTCGCCCACGCGACTTCGAGGGAGATGGTCGTTCCCTCCTCGGTGCGGATGAAGGCGCTCGCGGAGTCGTCCACGTCGAAGGCCTCCGGGCCCACGTCCTCGCCCCACATCTCGACGAAGGTGTAGTCGTCGCGGTCGCCGAACTCCGAGCGGGTGACGCCGGAGACCTCGACGACCTCGGGGAAGTCGAGGAAGTAGAGCGCGAGGTCGATGGCGTGGACGCCGATGTCGATGAGCGACCCGCCGCCCGCGACCTCCTTCGAGGTGAACCACGACCCGCGGCCGGGGATGCCGCGGCGGCGGACGTAGTTGGCCTCGACGTGGGTGACGTCGCCGAGGCGGCCCTCCTCGTAGTGGTGGCGGACGACCTCGACGGGGTTGGCAAAGCGGTTGTTGAAGCCGACCATGCAGAAGCCGTCGGCCTCCTCGGCCGCCTCGGCGATTCGCTCGGCGGATTCGAGCGAGTGCGCCAGCGGCTTTTCGAGCAGGACGTCGAGGCCCGCGTCGAGCGCGGCGACGGCGTACTCCTCGTGGAAGCGGTTCGGGGTGGTGATGATGACCGCGTCGACCTCCCCGAACAGTTCCGACTTCTCTTCGTAGGTGTTCACGTCGTACTTCTCCGCGAAGCGCCGACGGGCGTCCGCCATGATGTCGAGGCCGCCGACGAGGGTCGCGCCGAGGTCGACGAGGCGGTCTGCGTGGTGGTGTCCGATGTTTCCGAGTCCGACGATACCGATTCGGACCGATGATTCTGTGCTCATGATTCGATGATTAACTACTGGTGGTGTTAAGTTTCACGTTCTTTGGGCTGAATTGCCAGAATCGACCGCGAGACCCCGGTTAGCAAGCGTTCTCACTGCGACGGGTGGCGTGCAATGGAGCCGGACCAGACGGGGCGAGACGAGACGGGACACGCGGGTCGAGTCGGCGTTCAGTAGAGCTGTTCTTCTCGCTCCTTGCGTTCTTCTTCGCGGCGCTGTTCCTCCTTGAGCCGACGCCGTCCGCGGAGGTACTGCCTCCCCTTCGGGATGAACTTGTTCTTCAGGTCGAGGAGGAACGAGACGATACCGTAGGCCCAGAAGAAAAACAGGACGGTCATGCCGCCGAGGTACAACAATCCGAGTTCGTTGACCATGGGTGTGAGTGTGTGCTGTGGGTGAGTTCGGTGAGCGTTGTGCGGGCTGTGCGGGCGCGGGCGGGGTCGAGGACGAACCGACGCGGGCCGTTTTACGGGCGCGTCAGTCGTCGCTTTCGGCTTCCGTGCCGGCCGCGCCGCTCGTCTGGACGGCCGTCTCGATGCCGTGGCTGATGGCCTCGCCCGTCGCCGTGTCGAAGAGGTGGACGCGCGAGCGGTCGAGCACGACGGTCACGTCCTCGTCCTCCTCGATGTCGGTGTCGGGGGCGACGCTCATCAGCAGTTGGTCGTTGGCGACGCCGCTCGTGTCTTCGAGGTCCGTCTCGGCCGACTCCGAGAGCTTCAGGTAGACGAATATCTCGTCGCCCATCGGTTCGAGCACGTCGGTCACGGCCTCGATGCGGTGGCTGGGGTTCGAGACGAGCGCCTCGTCGTCGACGAGGTACACGTCCTCGGGGCGGATGCCCATCGTGACGTCCGTCCCCGGTTCGACGCCGAGGTCCGCGGGGTCGAACTCCACGTCGATGTTGGTCGAGACGAAGCCGCCTTCGGTGACCTCGCCGTCGAGGAAGTTCATCGAGGGCGAGCCGATGAAGCCCGCGACGAACAGGTTCGACGGCTCGTTGTAACAGACCAGCGGTGGGTCTATCTGCTGGAGTTGGCCGGAGTCGATGACCGCGATGCGGTCGGACATCGTCATCGCCTCCGCCTGGTCGTGGGTGACGTAGATGATGGTCGTGTCCAGTTCCTTGTGGAGTCGCTGGAGTTCGGTCCGCATGTGGACCCGGAGCTTCGCGTCGAGGTTCGCGAGCGGCTCGTCCATCAGGAAGACGCCGGGGTTGCGGACGATGGCGCGGGCGATGGCGACGCGCTGTCGCTGGCCGCCGGACATCTCGTCGGGCATGCGTTCGAGCATCCCCTGCAACTGGACGATTTCGGCGGCGCGCTCGACGCGGCGCTCGATTTCCTCCTTGTCGTAGTTGCGGAGGCGGAGCCCGAAGGAGATGTTGTCGTAGACGTCCATGTGGGGGAACAGCGCGATGTTCTGGAACACCATCGCCACCCCGCGGTCCTTCGGCGGGAGGTTCGTCACCTCGCGGTCCCCGATGAACATCTCTTCCTCACTCGGAGGGGATGGTGAGGCCCGCAATCATCTCCATGGTCGTCGACTTACCGCACCCCGACGGACCGACGAGGCAGATAAATTCGCCGTCCTCGATGTCGAGGTTCATGTCGTCGACCGCCGTTACGTCGTCGTAGTGCTTGCTTACGTGTTCGAGTGTTACGTCTCCCATGGTTACTCCTTCAGCGCTCCTGCAGTCAGTCCACTCACGATGCGTTCCTGTGCGATGATGACAAGGATGGCCACGGGTAAGACCCCCACGATGGAGGCGGCGGCCATCAGGTTGTACGGGGTGTCGAACTGCCCCTGATACTTCAGGATACCCGCGACGATGGGGGCCCACGAGTCGGCCTCGCCGTTGTTCATCAGGAACGAGAAGAAGAACTCGTTGTAGACGCTGATGAACGTGAGGACGCCCGCGGTCGCCACGCCGGGTGCCGAAAGCGGCACGATGACGCGGAACAGCGCGCCCAGTCGGGTCGTTCCCTCCACCCGCGCCGCATCCTCCAACCCGTCGGGAATCTGCCCGTAGAAGGTCGTGAGGATGAATATCGACAGCGGCAGGAACAGCGCGCTGAACGGGAACACCATCGGTGCCGGCGTGTTGAACAGGTCCGGCGTCGATATCGTCACCATCCCGATGCTAATCGCCGTGTTCCCGGTGAACAGCTCGAAAAGCGGGATGAGGAACGCCGCCGGCGGGAAGTAGCTGATGGCGAGGATGCCGAGCATCAGCACGCCCTTCCCGGGGAAGCGGAGGCGACCGAAGACGTACCCCGCGAGGCTGGCGATGAGCAACACGAGCACGGTGGTCGTGATGCCCAGCACGAAGCTGTTGAACATGTACAGGTGGAACGGCACCCGCTCGAACATCGCGATGAACACCTCGGGGTTGAACCCCTTCGGCACCAGCCCCATGTTGGCGATGAGGTTGTTCGGCGTCAGCGCCAGCACGAGCAGCCAGTAGAACGGGAACAGCGTCGTGACCAGGAAGAACAGCATCGCGACGTAGAACATCGCGCGGTACACCCGGTCGGGGTTCTTGATGGCCGAGTCGACCCAGCGGCCGAGCGGCCCCTGTTCCGTGTCGGCGTCGTCGGAGCCGATGCCGGCTCCGGGAGTTTCGCTGGACATCTTAGAGACCCTCGCTAGCGAAGTTCACGATGTACACCGAGACCACGACGGCAATGATGCCCGCGGTGACGAACGCCACGGTCGCCGAGGTCCCGTACAGCGGCGTGTTGAACGTCGTGACGACGAGACACGACAGCGACGGAACCGTCTGGCAGCCGGCCATGGTCTGGATGATACCGTAGACGCGCATCGCGTCGATGGTGCGGAACAGCATCGCGACGAGCACCGTCGGCAGGATGAGCGGGAAGGTGATGAGCTTGAACTGCTGCCAGCGCGACGCGCCGGCGACCTTCGCCACGTCGTACAGCGACCGGTCGATGCTCTGCATCCCCGCGAGGATGAGAAGCGCCATGAACGCTGAGGTCTTCCACACGTCGGCCACGATGATGAGGAACAGCGCGTCAGCGGTGTCCCGAAGCGGTGTGGTGCCGATGAGACCGAGTTGGTTCAACAGCGCCGGGTCCTCGGTCGTACCGACGAGGAACCCGATGTTCGGTTGGAACATCAGGAACCAGATCATCCCCTGGATGACGATGGGCACGGCCCACGGGATGATGATGGCGACGCGGACCCAGCGCCGGCCGCGGAAGTCCTGGTCGAGGATGAGCGCCTGACCGAAGCCGATGAGCGTTTCGAACAGCACGCTGAACACGGTGAAGATGAGCGTCACCATGAGCGCGCTGGAGTAGATGTTCGTGACGAACGGGAACTCCGAGGTGAACGTCGGGAGGAAGTTCGACGGGAGCGCGTAGTTGCGCGCGCCGGTGAACAGGTCGATGTAGTTCTGCAACCCGACGAACTCGCCCAGTCGTGCGGTCCCCGTCAGCCGGTCGGCGAACAGCGACATGCTGAACGTCGAGACCAGCGGGTAGACCGCGATTACCCCCAAGAGGACGAGCGCGGGTGTCAAAAGCAGGTACGCGAACTGCGTCTCGGAGAGCGACTCCATCCAGTTAACGGCCGAGGCGTACGGGCCGCTTCTCCGGGTGTCGGAAAGTGCCTCCCCTGATTGTTGTTCTGTAGCCATGTCAAATGATAACGTGTATGTTTGTTACGTCTCGGTAAAGACGTTGTTCTACGCGTTCTGCTCGATCTGCTCGAGCTGCGATGCGAGGTCGGCCATCGCCTGCTCGGGCGATTTCTCCTGTGCGTACGCGGCGTTGACCTCCTGTGAGACGCGGCCGGACTGCTGCGGCCAGACGACCGTGACGGGGCGCGGAATCGCGTTCTCACCGGCGACCTTCAGCGCGTCGAGGTAGCGACCGATGATGGGGACTTCCGCGGCCTCGTCGGATTCGAGCAGGGTCGGGCGCGGCGGAATCCAGCCGATGATGCGGAACATGTCGAGCTGGAACTGCTCTGTTTGCATCGCGCGGAACACCTGGACTGCGGCCTGCTTCTGTTCGTCCGAGGAGTTCGGGTTCATCGTCAGGTGCCAGCCGCCGAGGGCCGCGACGGGGCCGCCGGTGCCCTCGTACTGGGCCTCGTCGGCGGTGACGCCGTACGGAATCGGCATGACGCCGAGGTCCTCGCCGAAGCCGGTCTGGTCGTTCTCCTCCGAGGGCTCCGCGCCGTTGATGACGATGGAGTACGGCCAGTTGCGGTGCATGACCGCGTTGCCCGTCGTGAACGGCTGGCGGGACGGCTCTTCGGTCCACTGGAGAACCGCCTCGGGCGCGATATTGCCCGTGATTCCCTCGAGGGCGTGTTCGTCGTCCTCGCCGTGGATGAGGGTGCGAACCATCCGAATCGAGTCGAGGACCGGCTCCTCTTCGACCGTAATCGGGCGGTCGCCGATGGGGCCGAAGAGGTTCTCTCGGCCGCCGAAGTACGCGCCGCCGTAGGACGTCATGAACTCGTTGAAGTCACAGCACGACAGGCCCTCGTAGACGTTCGCCTGGAACGTGTATCCGTTATCGATGTCGGAGTTGGCGTCGAGCGCCTCCTTCGTGATGCGCGAGAACTCCTCCCAGGACATGGACTCGGTCGCCCACGTCTCGAAGTCCTCGTCGGAGTACCCCGCGTTACGAAGCAGGTCCTTGCGGTACTGCATCGTCGGGAAGTCAGGGAACAGCGGCTGGCCGTAGAGGTCGCCGTTGGTTCCCTTCGCCGTGGAGACGCTGGCACCGAAGTACTCGTCTTCGATGGTCGAGGTCAGTTCGTCCGGAAGCGACTGCGAGAGGTTCTGCAGTTGGTTCCGGGCGATGAACGGAATCGTCCACCCGCTGTCCATCATGAGCAGCGTCGGCTCCGAGCGGCCGCCGGAGAGCCACTGCTGGTACTGCGCCTGTCGGTTGTCGGTAACCTGCGAACCGGCGATAATCTCCACGGTAATGTTGTCCGGGAGGCCAGCGTCGCTGAGCGCCTGCAGGACGTCCTCTTCGGCGTCCGCGATACGCGTGTCTGCGGCCCACTGAATCGTGATTTCCTCGGTCGGTTCCTCGGTGTTAATCGGCGTGTCGGTGTCGGTGTCGGTACCGCCGTTGCCGCCACCGTTGCCGTCTCCGCCACCGGTGCTAATGCACCCGGCCAGTCCGACGGCGACGCCCGATGCGCCGGCCGCCTTCACAAAACTGCGTCGAGAGACGCCAGTACGCTTGCCCTTGCGTGAGTCAGCATCAACCATTACAGTCTGTATTCTACAATTAGTGATTATTTATAGTTTTGGTGCTGGCCACTACCGGTGTTGTAGTAAATTACTTGTCAATAGTCTCGGCAGTCCGAAATTCAATCAGTCGAGAATCTGTAACTATTGTCCGTAAAAGTCAGCGCCGTTGATGCTTAGTCTTTACCCGGCGCGGGCCACCGCGGCGTCTTCGGGGCCTCGATTCGCTCCATGTCCTCTTCGCTCAGGTCCACGTCGAGCGCGCCGACGTTCTCTTCGAGGTGGTCGAGTCGGCGCGGTCCGATGATGGGCGCGTCCACGACGGGCTTGTGGAGGAGCCACGCGAGTGACACCTGCGCGGGCGTCGCTCCTTTCTCCTCGGCGAGCGAGCGAATCGCGTCGAGGACGGCCCAGTTCTCGTCGGTGAAGCGGTTCGACGTGTACTCGTCCGAATTCGCGCGCGTGTCCGCGGGCACCTCGGCGTCGCGCTCGTACTTGCCCGTGAGGAAGCCGCCCGCGAGCGGCGACCACGGGATGACGCCGACGCCCTCGCCCTCGCAGACCGGGAGCAGGTTCGCCTCCTCGTGGCGGTCGACTGCGTTGTACTCCGGTTGCATGGCGGCGAAGCGTTCGAGGTTCTCCACGTCGGCGGTGTACAGCGCCTTCGTGAACTGGTACGAGGACATCGTGCTCGCGCCGACGTAGCGGACGAGTCCCTCTTCGACGAGGTAGTCGAGCGCCGAGAGCGTCTCCTCGATGGGGACTCCCTCGTCCCAGCGGTGAATCTGGTAGAGGTCGATGTAGTCGGTGCCGAGGCGGTCGAGGCTCGCGTGCGCCTGGTCGATGATGTGCTTGCGCGAGAGCCCGGATTTGTTCGGCCCGTCGCCCATCGGGAAGTAGACCTTCGTCGCGATGGCGAGTTCCTCGCGGTCGCGCTCGGCGATGGCCTCGCCGACGATTTCCTCCGACTCCCCGCGGGAGTAGGCGTTCGCCGTGTCGAGGAAGTTGATGCCGGCGTCGAGCGCGCTGTCGAGGAGGTCGAGGCTCGCCTGCCTGTCGTTCATCATCCACTCCGCGCTGGAACCGAAGTTCATACAGCCCAGACAGAGCCGCGAGACTTCGAGTCCGGTGTCGCCGAGGTAGGTGTACTCCATGTCGGTCACACCGGTTCATACACGAACGGTAATGATAAGCATACGCACACCACGGACGTGAGAGAAACGACCACGGACGCGCGGAGACGTAATCGCTTTACCCGCGCCTCCGGAACCCGAGGTGTATGGACGGGCGCACTCGCGAGTACCTCGAAGGTCGCTTCGGCGATTACTACCGGAGCACTGACGTTCCGCTCCCGCCCGCCCCGGGCGAACGTGAGTGGGGCGTCATCCCGTGGTCGGCCGGCGGCACGCGGATGCACCGCCACCAGTCGCTTCTCGACCTCGGCGACCTCTCGGACTACCTCGCCCGGAGCGCGCCCCGGCACGTCTACTTCTCGTCGGCCCGGTTTTCCGACCCCGGCGCGTCCTCGATGGACGACAAGGGCTGGCGCGAGGCGGACCTCGTGTTCGACATCGACGCGGACCACCTCCCCGGCGTCGACCCCGAGACGACGGGCTACGCCGACATGCTCGACGCCGGGAAAGATGCCCTGTTAGACCTCCTCGACCTCCTCGAAGACGACTTCGCGTTCGAGGAGATGCAGGCGGTGTTCTCCGGCGGCCGCGGCTACCACGTCCACGTGCGCGACGAGTCGGTCCGCGGCCTCGACAGCGAGGCCCGCCGCGAGATAGTCGATTACATCCGCGCCATCGACCTCGATTTCGACGCGCTCATCGAGACGCGACAGCACGGGACGACGACCCAGCGCGTCCTCCGAACCGAGGGCGGGTGGGGTCGGCGGACCCACCGGCGACTCCTCGACTTCGTGGACGCGCTGTTAGAGATGGAAGAAGACGCCGCGCTCTCGCGGCTGAAGGAACTCGACGGCATCGGCGACGGGCGCGCGAAAACCATTCTCGGCGCGTTCCGCAACAACCCCGACGCCGTCCGCGAGGGCAACGTCGAGGCCGGCGGCCCCGGCGTCCGGACGCTGGTCGAGGCGCTCGCACACGAGACCGTCGAAGACGAGACCTCGCCGATAGACGAACCCGTGACGACCGACACGAAGCGGCTGATTCGCCTCCCCAAGAGCCTCCACGGCGGGTCCGGACTCGTCGTCGAACCGCTCGACCGCGACCAAATCGAGGAGTTCGACCCTCTCTCAGACGCGGTCCCGGACCGCTTCCGCGGCCGCGACATCGCCGTGAAAGTGACCGACGCCGGCGAAGTCGAGTTCGACGGCGATAGCTTTACACTCGACTCCGGCGTGCAGTCAGTAGACGAGAGCCTCGGCGTGTTTCTCATGACCCGCGGCCGAGCCGAGAAGGTGACAGAATGAACGTAGACGACCTCAGGAGCGTGCTTCGGACGGAGCGACAGAAAGACAGCTTACAGCACCTCCGCGAGTCGTTTTACGAGGACGTCGCGGAGTTCATCGCCGAGCAGAAGGCGAAACGCGAACAGAAGGCCGAACAGCTCGGCACCCACTACTCGCCGGAGATTCGGCGGCTCACGGATGAAATCGAGACCGCGGAGGAGGTCGTCACCTCCATCTACGAGCGCCGCGTCGGCAAGGTCGTCAAGGCCGCGAGCTTCGCGGCCGCGGGGATGTCCTCCGAGACGGACGGGCTGACCCGCGAGGAAAAGCGGCTGTTCGACGACCTCGTCGACCGCATCGAGGAGAACCGCGGCACAGTGCTGTCCGCGCTCGAAGACGTGTCGGCCGCCGACTCCCCGCGGGACGACGTTGCGGCGACCGACGTGGCGACCGCGGAACCGGACGCGCCCGGCGGGTCGGGTCCCGCAATTCCGCCGGACGAGCCTGACCCGGAGACCGCGCCGACCGGAACCGACGCCGACGCTGGCGGCTCCGAGACCCCCACCGGCGATTCGGCCGCGGGCGACGTGCTCGCGGACGCGATGGGCGGTGGGACCGGCGACGGCGCTTCGAACCCGGAGCCGACGCCTCAGACGGGGACCGACCGACCGGCCACCGAGGCCGCCGCGGTCGAACCCGACTCCGAACCCGCCGACTCCACCCCCACAGACTCCGGCCCGGCGGTTCCGCCGGACGAACCCGACCCGGAAACCGCGGCCCCGTCGGCGGACGACGCCGACACGGTCGAGCCGTCAGCCGACGACCCGCTTTCCGGCCTCGCCGACGAGCGCGAGACGGTGCGCATCACCGCCGACGTGGGGACCATCCTCGGCGTCGACGAGCGCGAGTACGACCTCGCCACCGAGGACGTGGTGACGCTCCCGGCGGCCAACGCCGACCCGCTGGTCGAACGCGGCGCGGCCGAGAAACTCGACTGAGAAAGACCCTTCTTTCCGCCGCCGGAACTGGTGGCTATGCTCGAAATTGGCGACGACGCCCCCGACTTCGAACTCCCCGACCAGCGCGGCGACCTCGTCTCGCTGTCCGACTTCCGCGGCGAACACGTCGTGGTCTACTTCTACCCGCGCGCCGACACGCCGGGGTGTACCACCGAGGCCTGCGGCTTCCGCGACTCGTGGGACGAGTTCGAAGACCGCGACGCGGCGGTTCTCGGCATCAGCGACGACCCCGTCTCGGACCTCGACTCGTTCGCCGAGAAGTACGACCTCCCGTTCACGCTCCTGTCGGACGAAGACGGCAGCGTCTCCGCGGCGTACGACTCCTATGGCGAAAAGAACATGTTCGGCAAGACGTTCGACGGCGTCTTCCGCAACTCGTATCTCGTCGGCCCCGACGGGACCGTCGAGCGGGTCTACGAGGGCGTCTCGCCCGACGGCCACGCCGACGAAATCCTCGCAGACCTCGACGAACTCGACGGCTGAGCGGTCGGTCGGGGTCTCTCGCCCCCTCGCGCCGAATCCACAACTACCGACCGAGTACATTCTTTACAAACGACGGGAGACACACCGCATTTCCGGTGAAACAAACGTAGAACTCGTTTATTATTTCGTATCCCGAGAACCGCGTACCACTACGTAGCAGATGGGAGTGATATGAACGTGACGGTCGCCGCCGCCGCGGCGGGCGGCGGACGAACAGTCGCCGCGAACTGGCTGGGCTGTCGCGGCCGACAGCGCCACCGCTCGGGGACAATCACTTCGAAAAACCGCTTGAGCCGGGTTACGAGGCGCTTACTGGAAGGTGCGACCGACTTCCGTCTCGCGGTCGCGTTCGACCTCGCTCTTCTGGAAGCGCTCTTCGATTTCCTCGTAGCGGCGGCGCACGTCGTCGGTGACGCTCGCGCCGATTTCGTCGAGCGCGTCTTCGAAGTGTTCCATCGTCACGCGGACGTTCCCGACGCTCTCGCCGATGTCCTCTTTCTCGACGCTCCGGATGAACTCGCGGGAGGCGTTCATCGACGCCTCGCGGGCGAGCGCTTCGAGGTCGGCACCGACGTAGCCGTCGGTCTTGGACGCGATTTTGTCGAGGTTCACGTCGTCCGCGAGCGGCTTGTTGCGGGTGTGCACGTCGAGGATGGCGCGGCGGGCGTCCTCGTCGGGGACGGGCACGTGGACGTGGCGGTCGAGGCGGCCGGGGCGCAGGAGCGCCGAGTCGATGAGGTCCGGCCGGTTGGTCGTCGCGATGACGACCACGTCTTCGAGCGCTTCGAGGCCGTCGAGTTCGGTGAGCAGTTGGGAGACGACGCGCTCGGTGACGCCCGAACTCGACGAGTCGCGGCCGCGCTCGGTCGCGATGGAGTCGATTTCGTCGAAGAACACCACCGTCGGGGCGTTCTCGCGGGCCTTCTTGAACACCTCGCGGACGCCCTTTTCGGACTCGCCGACGAACTTGTTCAGGAGTTCGGGGCCCTTGATGGAGATGAAGTTCGACTCCGCCTCGTTGGCGACGGCCTTCGCCAGCAGGGTCTTCCCCGTGCCCGGCGGGCCGTACATCAGGACGCCCTTGGCGGCGTCCATGTCCATCTGCTGGAACACCTCGGGGTATTCGAGCGGCCACTGGATGGTCTCGCGGAGGCGTTCCTTGGTGGGTTCGAGTCCGCCCACGTCCTCCCACGTCACGTCGGGAACCTCGACGAACACCTCGCGGAGCGCCGACGGCTCGATGCTCTTGAGCGCCTGCTTGAAGTCGTCTTCCGTGACTTTGAGGCCTTCGAGCACCTCGGCGTCTATCTCCTCGGCGTCGAGGTCGAGCTGCGGGCGGATGCGCCGCAGGGCGTGCATCGCCGACTCCTTGGCCAGCGATTCGAGGTCGGCCCCGACGAAGCCGTGGGTGCTGTCGGCGTAGGCGTCGAGGTCCACGTCGTCGGTCAGCGGCATGTTCCGCGTGTGGACCTGCATGATCTCCTTGCGACCGTCGCGGTCCGGCACGCCGATTTCGATTTCGCGGTCGAAGCGCCCGCCGCGGCGGAGCGCGTTGTCGATGGCGTCCACGCGGTTGGTCGCGCCGATGACGACGACCTCGCCGCGCTCGTCGAGGCCGTCCATGAGCGACAGCAGCTGGGCGACGACGCGGCGTTCCACGTCACCGCCGGCCTCGCTGCGCTTGGGCGCGATGGAGTCTATCTCGTCGATGAAGACGATGGCGGGCGAGTTCTCCGTCGCCTCCTCGAAGATTTCGCGGAGCTGCTCTTCGGACTCCCCGTAGTACTTCGACATGATCTCCGGGCCGGAGATGGTGTGGAACGAGGCGTCGATTTCGTTGGCGACGGCCTTCGCGATGAGCGTCTTCCCCGTCCCCGGCGGGCCGTGGAGGAGCACGCCTTTCGGCGGCTCGATGCCGAGGCGCTTGAACAGCTCGGGGTGGCGCATCGGGAGTTCGATCATCTCCCGGACCTGTTCGAGCTCCTTGTCGAGGCCGCCGATGTCCTCGTAGGTGACGGAGGGGCCGCCGTCGTCGCCCGGCGCGGAGTCCTTAATCTGCTCGGCGGGCTTCTGGCTCACCTGGAACTCGGTGTTGTCGGTGACGACGACGGTGCCGTCCGGGTCCGTCGACGCGATTTTGATGGGGACCGACTGGTTCGACGCGCTCATGAAGCCGAAGCCGAGCGGAAGCTGGACGCTCTGGCCCTGCGCGACCGGCTGGCCCGAGAGCTTGTCGCGGATGTACGTCCCGATGTTGCCGCCGATGCGGAGGTTCTGCGGGAGCGCGATAGTGACGCGCTTTGCGGGCTTCACGTCGGCTTTCTCCACGTCCACGCGCTCGTCGATGCCGACGCCGGCCTGCTGGCGGAGGCGACCGTCGATGCGGATGATACCCGTTCCCTGGTCTTCGGGGTACCCGGGCCAGACGCGGGCGATGGCGGTCCCGTCGTTCGGACCGTCGATGCGGATGAAATCTCCGCCTTCGAGGTCGAGTTCCGCGGCCGCGGCTCGGTCGATGGCGGCGAGTCCGCGACCGGCGTCCTTCTGTTTGAGGGGTTTGACGATGAGTTTCATTTACTTGGTGAGGGTGATGGTGAGCACGCCGTTTCGAACCGCTACGTCGGCGTCGCCGCCGGCGGGAAGTTCGAACTCCGTCTCGGTCACCCGGTCGCCGGTGTCGGCCACGACGATGGCCGTCGACCCGACGATGTCCACGTCGATCTCGTCTTCCGAGAGACCCACGTCGGCCGCGATGACCCAGCTGTCTTCGTATTCGTACCGGCGAATGAACCGCTCGTTCCCGCCGGCGAACTGTTGCATGCTCATGATAAGTCTAACCCAAGGTTAGCGTTTTGAATATATAAATCTTTCTCCGCCGAATCGGGTGACGACACCGATATTCCGCACTTCGGTTGAATTGCGGTTCACAGTCGCCACGCCTCACCGTACTGTTCGCGGCGGAGTAACGTCAAACTAGTGGCCTCGGCAGTCGGCCGCCCGGTCGAGCCGACGCGCTCCGCCGCCGAAACTCGGTGCCTGCGTGGGGGTTTATTGGCTCGCGGCGACCAATTTCGAGGTATGGAGACGGCCTCGGTTGACCACCACGGACGGGAGACAGCCTATCGATACCGCGACGCGGGCGGAGAGGGACCGACGCTCCTCTGTGTACACGGGAGCGGCGGCGCACACGGCGTCTGGCGCGGCCAGTTCCGCCTCGCCGACGACTACCCGGTCGCCGCGCTCGACCTGAGCGGCCACGGCGACAGCGACGACGTGGACGGCCGACGCCGGCTACGAGACGCTGTCGGCCTACGTCGACGACGTGGTCGCCGTGGCCGAGGAGACCGACGCGAGCGTCCTCGTCGGCAACTCGCTCGGCGGCGCGGTCGTCCTGACGCTCGCGCTCGAACGCGACCTCGACCTCGACGCGCTGGTGCTCGCGGGCACGGGCGCGAAACTCGCCGTGCTCTCGGACCTGCTGAACTGGCTCGACGACGACTTCGACCGCGCCGTCTCCTTTCTCCACGGCGAGGACAAACTGTTCCACGCCGACGACGAGCGACTCGTCGAGGGCTCCAAAGAAGCGATGTACGACGCCGGACAGGCCGTCACCCGCCGCGACTTCCTGTCGTGTCACACCTTCGACGTCCGCGACGAGGTCGGGCGAAATTTCGGTTCCGACGCTCGCGCTCGTCGGCGAGTACGACCGCCTGACGCCGCCATCGTACCACGAGTACCTCGCGGAGACGATGCCCGACTGCGAACTCGGGACGGTCGAGGACGCCGCGCACCTCGCGATGCTCGAACGACCGGCGGCGTTCAACGAGGCCGTGAAGTCGTTCCTCGACCGCCGCGTCGCGTAGGTCGTCGCAACCGGGCGCGAGTTCGGGTGTCTGGAGACGAGGGCCCTCAGTACAGTTCGTCGAGGTCGTCTTCGACGTGGCTGTGTTCCTCGGCCGGGAACTCCCCGGCTTCGACGGCGTCCCGGTACGCGCCGACCGCCCGCTCCATCTCCGATTTCACGTCGCCGAACTGGGCCGCGAAGGGCGGGGTTCGGTCGCTCATGCCCACTACGTCGTCGACGACGAGCACCTGCCCGTCGCAGTCGGGGCCCGCGCCGATGCCGATGGTCGGGACGTCGATGGCCGCCGTGACCTGTTTTGCGAGGTTCGCCGGGACGTGTTCGAGGACGAGCGAGAACGCGCCCGCGTCGGCGTGGGCCTTCGCGAGGTCGAGAATCTCCCGCGCGTCGTCGCGGTCGGTTCCCTGCCTGCCGTAGCCGACCTCCCTGACGCGCTGGGGCGTCAGCCCGAGGTGGGCCATCACCGGGATGCCGAGCCGGACGAGGTGTTCGGTCAGTTCGACCGTGTGCGGGCCGGATTCGAGTTTGACCGCGTCGGCGTCGGCCTCCTTGAGCATCCGGCCGCAGTGTTCGACGCTCGACGCCTCGTCCACGCCGACAGAAAGGAAGGGCATGTCGGCGACGACGAGGGCGTCGTCGGCCGCGCGCGCCACCGCGGCGGTTCTGCTCACCACGTCCTCGACGGTCACCGGGAGCGTCGAGTCGTAGCCGAGCGCCGTGTTGCCCATGCTGTCGCCGACGAGGATGACGTCGATGCCCGCCTCGTCGACGACGCTCGAGGTCGGCGCGTCGTACGCCGTGAGCATCGTGATGGGCTCGCTACCAGCCTTCGCCCGAATGGACCGTACCGTGACCATGCGTGCTGTTCGCGCGTCCGGGTTATCAGCCTTATCAGCCAGCTCCCGAACACCGCCGGAGGGTCGCCCGGCGCGCCCGGTTTTCTCGACCTGCCCCCGAAGTAACACTTTACTCCGGGGAACGCGCCCGTGCGAACGACGCATGCCCGCTTTGTCCCCCTCCGGACGCCGCTCGGCCCGCGGCATCTCGCCGGTCGTCGGCGTCTCGCTCCTCGTCGTCATCGTCGTCCTCCTCGCCGCGATGGTCGGCGTGATGGTGATGGGGTTCGAAGACGTGCTCTCCGAGCCCCAACCGCAGGTGTCGTTCGACGTGGACTACCACCCATCCGGGCCGGATAACGGCGCGAACGGCGCGTACATCAACATCACCCACGAGTTCGGGAGCATCGAAGACGGCAGTCAGGTGTTCGTCGTCGACGACGCCAACAACCGCATCGCGTGGGAGGACGTGTGGACCGGCGGCGAGCGGGTCGGCCCCGCGGGCGAGTACGCCCACATCGACGGTGCCGGCACCGACAGCGCGCTGAAGCCCATCTGCGAGGCGGGCCAGCGCTACCGGGTCGTCATCGAACACGAGGACGGGTCGTCGAGCATCCTCGTCGACTACGAGGTTCCGACCGAACCGACCTCGAAGAGCGCCGCCTGCTGAGCGACGGCCCGCACCGGGCCGTCGGAGGCGCGTCGCGAGCGCGAACCGGCACGCATTAGCCGTCGCCGTGATACTGCTACCCGTGCAACCAGTCGAGCGCTCGAATCCGGACGGCGTCGATTACGGGTGGGTCATGCAGATGACCTTCGTCACGACGATTCTCGTCGGGTCGCCCATCGTCGCGGTCCTCTCCGTCAATGCCGGCCTCCAGACGTGGGGCGCGCGCGCCGAGTTCGCGATTCGCGTCGGCGCAGTCATCTGGTTCGTGACCGCCGTCGCCCTGTTCGTCTACGCCAAGCGGACCAACGCGGGCGACGGCGGGACGCCCCCCGAGGCCGAGTTGGACACCGACATCGACGCGGAGGACTGAGGCCGACCGCGGCTGACCGCGGGGCCGCGCCCACGACGGCGATGGCGACCGCGGCGGCGCTCGCTCCCGGAAACTCTTTCACACGATACGGCGACGTTCTCGTATGATAGACGAGACCATCGAGGAGATTCGCGAGATGCAGACGCACAGCTCCTCGGTCGTCGCCGTCAAGGCCACGCGGGCGCTCGCGGAGCTGACCGAGCGCGACTACGCGACCGTCGAGGAGTTCGAACGCGACCTCGAACGCAACGTCGGCGCGCTCAAGCGGGCGAACCCGTCGCACGCGTCGTTGTACAACGCCCTGCAGGACGTGCTTCACAGCGTCCAAGGCGAGGTCGACGACCTCGACGAGGCGCGGGAACTCACTCTCGCCACCATCGACCGCGTGGTCGAGACCGTCGAGACGGGCAAGCGCCGCGCGGCCCAGGAGGCGGCCGCGACCATCGAGGACGGCCAGACGTTCCTCACCCACGACTACTCCTCGACGGTCATGGAGGCCGTCGAACTCGCCGTCGCCGACGGCGCGGAACTCACCGCCTACGTGACGGAGGCCCGCCCGCGCTTCCTCGGCCGGAAGTTCGCGCGCGAACTCGCCGCCATCGACGAGGTCGAACCGCACCTGATGGTCGACGGCGCGTCGGGGATGTTCCTCCCGAAGTGCGACCGCGTCATCATCGGCATGGACTGCATCGTCGAGGAGACGCTCTACAACCGCATCGGGACGTTCCCGCTCGTCGCCGCCGCCAACGAGGTCGGCGTGCCGGTCACGGTCGTCGGCTCGAGCGCGAAGGTCGTCGACGGCGGCTTCCGCTTCGAAAACGAGATTCGCTCGCCCAGCGAGGTCATGCTCGAACCCGTCGAGGGCATCGAACTGGAGAACCCCGCCTACGACGCCACGCCGGTCGACCTCATCGACGAGGTCATCACCGACGAGGGCGTCGTCGAGTTCTGAGCGGGCGGCGAGTCGCCCGCGGTCTGGTTCAATTCCGTTCCGTTCGACCCGTCAGCCGAGGCTGACCCACTCGCCGGCCTCGTCGGAGCGCTCGATGGCGTCGAGAATCGCCTGCACTTCGTAGCCGTCCTCGAACGACGGCGAGAAGTCGCCGCCCTCGGCGACCGCCGACAGGAACTCGTAGTTCTCGTGGACGAACGTGTGTTCCCAGCCGAGGACGTGCCCCGGCGGCCACCAGTGGTCGAGGTAGGGGTCCGTCCTCGTCGGTGACGAGCACCGTCTCGTAACCGCGGGCGTCGCCGGTTTTCACCTCCAGTTCGTTGAGGCGTTCGAGCGAGAACTGCAGGCTCCCCTCGGAGCCGTGGATCTCGATTGTGTGGTCGTTCTTGTGGCCGTCGGCGAAGCGCGAGGCCTCGAAGCTCCCGACCGCGCCGTTTTCGAACTCGGCCTGCGCGGTGTAGGCGTCGTCGACGGTCACGGGCCGGTACTCGTCTTCGCCGGGCACGGGTCGCTCGTCGACGAACGTCTGGAGATGCCCAGAGAGGCGTTCGATGTCGCCGGCGCGGTCGCCGACGAGGAACCGAACGAGGTCGACGGTGTGCGCGCCGAGGTCGCCGAGCGCGCCGGAGCCGGCGGCGTCTTCGTCCATGCGCCACGTCCACGGCGCGTCGGCGTCGACGAGCCAGTCCTGTAAGTAGCGCCCGCGGACGTGTCGAATCTCGCCGAGTTCGCCGTCCTCGATGAGCCCCTTCGCGTACCGGATGGCGGGGACGAAGCGGTAGTTGAACGCACAGCCGGCGACGCCGTCGGCCGCGCGGGCGGCGTCGCGCATCGCCTCGGCCTCGTCGAGCGTCGGCGCGAGCGGTTTCTCGCAGAAGACGCTGGCACCGGCTTCGAGCGCGGCGATGGAGGGCTCGGCGTGGAGGTGGTTCGGGCCGAGGTTGTAGAACACGTCCACGTCGTCGACCACGTCGCGCCAGTCGGTCGCCGTCGATTCGAAGCCGAAGCGGTCTGCGGCGTCGGAAAGCGCCTCCTCGTCGCGGCCGACGATGACCGAGCGCTCCACATCGGGCGCGTCGGGGAAGAACATCGGCAGGCGGGCCAGCGCGTTGGAGTGCGCCTTCCCCATGAATCGATACCCGAGGACGCCGATTTTGAGAGGTTCAGACATGGATTACTCCGCCCAGTAGGCGTCGCCGGGTTGCGTCTCGAAGACGGCGCGCGAGAGCACGTCGACGGCCTTTTCGAGGCCCTCCTTGGACGACGTGAGCGCGTCCTCGTGTTCGATAGAGAGCGCGCCCTCGTAGCCGACCATCCGGAGCGTCGAGACCACGTCCTTCCAGTGGCCCTCGTCGTGGCCGTAGCCGATAGAGCGGAACAGCCACGAGCGGTCGGCGGTGTCCGCGTAGGAGGTCGTGTCGAGGACGCCCTTGATGCGCGACTCGGACTCGTAGACCTTCGTGTCCTTCGCGTGGAAGTGGTGGATGGCGTCCTCCTCGCCGAGGAACCGAATCGCGTCGGTGATGGAGATGTCCTGCCAGTAGAGGTGCGAGGGGTCGAAGTTCGCGCCGATGCGCTCGTTCGTCGCCTCGCGGAGTTTCAGCATGCCCGTCGGTTCGTAGACGAGCATGTTCGGGTGCATCTCGATGGCGATGTCGACGCCGTGGTCGTCGGCGAACGCGGCGAGCTCGGACCAGTAGTCGACGGCGACCTCCCACTGGTAGTCGTGGGCGTCGGCGTGCTCGGTCGGCCACGGCGCGGTAATCCAGTTCGGCACCTCGTCGTTCGGCCCGCCGGCGGGGAGCCCCGAGAAACAGGTGACGGTGTTCACGTCGAGGGCGTCCGCGAGTTCGATTGCCTCGCGGAGTTCGGTGTCGGCCTCGGCGGCCGTCTCCTCGACGGGGTGCAGCGGGTTGTTGTGCGTGGCGAGCGCGCTGATCTGCAGGTCCCGGCTCTCGACCGAATCGAGGAGGTCGGCCTGCGCGTCGTCGTCCGCGAGGACGGCGCTCCGGTCGACGTGGTCCTCGCCGGGCCAGCCGCCGACGGCGAGTTCGACGCCGTCGACGCCGATACCCGACAGGTAGTCGAGCGCGTCGTCGAGGGGTTCGTCTCCGAGCGGGACGGTGAGCACTCCGATGTACATATCGACTACATATACTAGGAAGTGAATAAAAATTAAGGATACGCGCAAGGGGGCGTGGCTGCGGCGCGACGGCTCTCCAACCGGTGTCGAATGCGGCGCAGTCGGTCGGTTACCGGCGGAGGAACTCCGAGAGCTTCTCTCTGAGTCCGGCCTCCTCGCCGAGTCGGAGGTAGAACGCGGCCCCGCCGTCCTCGTAGTAGTTCTCGATGCGGCGGCGGACCTCGAAGCCCATCTTCTCGTAGAAGTCGAGGGCGTTCGTGTTCGTCGTTCGGGCGTGACAGGTCACGACCGGGTGTTCCTTTGCGACCTCGGCGACGAGGCGCTTGCCGTAGCCCTCGCCGCGGGCGTCGGGCGAGACCGCGAGAAAGAGGATGTAGCCGTCGCGCCGCGTGGAAGCGAACGCGACGAGCGCGTCGTTCTCGTAGAGGAGATACGTGTTCGCCCGGCGGTAGGCGTCCATGAAAAAGCCCCGTCGCTGTTTCAGGAGGCCTTCCTCGACCCGAATCCGCTCTTTCAGGTCCCACGCCTCCTCGGCGTACTCGCGCTGGCCGGGGGCGTCGACCCGCATCTCCACGTTGACGCTCACACCCGGTCGTAACCGGAGCGAGAATATAACTCCACCGTCCGTTTGGACGACCGGTCGACGCCGCCCCCCGACTGGATAGCGGGGTGACACGACCGGCGAACGGACCCCCGGGGAGCGAGACGCGCGCTCGCCGCCGACCGAAAGGACGAGGGTCGACGGCGTCCCTCGTCTCGGCATGGGATTTACGCTCCGCGACCACACCGCCGACGTGGCCGTCGAGGCCGACGGCGAGAGCCTCGGTGCCGTCTTCGCCGCCGTCGCCGACGGACTCACCGCCGCGATGTGCGACGACCCCGCCGAGACGGGCGACCGCTTTTCGTTCGCCGTCCGCGCGGAGGGCCGCGAGGCGCTGTTGTTCGACTACCTCGACCAACTCATCTACGAGCGCGACGTGCGCGGCGTCCTCCCCGCGGCCCACGAGGCGGCCGTCCGGCGGGAGGGCGACGAGTGGGTCGTCGAGGCGTCCGCGCGCGGCGTCCCCTTCGCCGACGTGGACGCCCGCGACGTGAAGGCAGTCACCTACTCCGAGATGCGACTGGCGGAAACCGACACCGGCTGGGAGGCGTACGTCGTTTTCGACGTGTAAGCCGTCGTCACCGACGGTCGCGCGGTGCGCCGCGGACGCTCGCGGCGTGACGGAATCCTATTGAGTCGCCGCGTTGATTGTCCCGGTATGGAAACGCGCGAGTTCGGCGACATCGAACTGCGACGAGTTCGCGAGCACGTCTGGGAGATTCCGCAGGAGGGCGAGATGAACGCCCCCGCGCGGGTGCTGGCCTCCGAGGCGCTGCTCGACCACATCGGCGACGACAAGACGCTCGAACAGCTGCGGAACGCGACGCATCTGCCGGGTATCACCAAACACGCCATCTGCATGCCCGACGGCCACCAGGGCTACGGCTTCCCGGTCGGCGGCGTCGGCGCGACCGACACCACGGACGGCTGTATCTCGCCCGGCGCGGTCGGCTACGACATCAACTGCGGCGTCCGCATGATGACGACGAACCTCACCTACGAGGACCTCCAGGGCCACGAGGAGGAACTCGTCGACGCCCTGTTCGAGGCCGTCCCCTCGGGCCTCGGCGGCGGCGGCGTCGTCAAGGGCGACGCCGAGACCATCGACGACATCCTCGCCCGCGGGATGCGCTGGGCGGTCGACGCCGGCTACGCCACGGACGACGACCTCGCCCACTGCGAGGACGAGGGCTTCCGCGACGACGCCCGCCCCGAGTTCGTCTCGCAGAAGGCGAAAGACCGCGGCCGCAACCAAATCGGCAGTCTCGGCTCCGGGAACCACTTCCTCGAAGTCCAACGCGTCACGGACGTCTACCGCGAGGACGTGGCCGAGTCGTTCGGCCTCGAAGCCGACCAAATCGTCGTGCTCATCCACTGCGGCTCCCGCGGGCTCGGCCACCAGACCTGCACCGACTACCTCCGGCGCATCGAGAAGGAACACAAGGACCTGCTCGACGACTTGCCGGACAAGGAACTCGCGGCCGCGCCCGCCGGCTCCGAGCTCGCCGAGGAGTACTACGGCGCGATGTGCGCCGCCATCAACTTCGCGTGGGTGAACCGACAGCTCATCATGCACCGCACGCGCGAGGTGTTCGCCGACGTGTTCGACCGCGACTGGCGCGACATGGAGATGCGCCTGCTGTACGACGTGGCGCACAACATCGCCAAGAAGGAGGTTCACGAGGTCGGGGTCGACCCGGAGGGGCGACCTGTGCGAGACGGCGACGCCGTCGAGCGCGAGGACCGCGAACTCTACGTCCACCGGAAGGGCGCGACGCGGGCGTTCCCCGCGGGCCGACCCGAACTGCCGCCCGCCTACGCCGACGTGGGTCAGCCGGTCATCATCCCCGGCAGCATGGGCGCGGGGAGCTACGTCCTCCGCGGCGGCGACCGGTCGCTCGACCTCACCTTCGGCTCGACGGCCCACGGCGCGGGCCAGACTCATTGAGCCGGACCAAGGCGAAACAGGAGTACTGGGGCCGAGACGGTGCGGGACGAACTCCGCGAGCAGGAGAAGATATACGTGAAGGCCCAGTCGGGCGCGACGGTCGCCGAAGAAGCGCCGGGCGTCTACAAGGACGTGGACGAGGTCGTCCGCGTCTCCGACGAGTTGGGCATCGGCGACAAGGTCGCGCGGACGTTCCCCGTCTGCAACATCAAGGGCTGAGTTCCCGACCGATTTTCGCGGCTCAGGCGACGGTGGTCCCGACCGCGCGGCGCTTGTAGAAGTAGTACGCGAGCGCCGCGAGACCGACGAACACCGCGGTCACGCCGTCGCCGACCGCGCCGCCGGAGAGGAAGGCAGAGACGACGCTCCCGAGGCCGAGCGCGAGCACGAGCAGGCCGCCGCCGAGAATCCACGCCCGCGAGTCGCGGCCGACCTCGTCGTAGTGTCCGCTCTCGATGAGCGCCATCTCCTTTCTGTGTTCGAGGTAGACCACCGCGCCGGCGAACGCGAAGATGACGACGGCGAGGGCGACGAACGGGACGAAGAACAGCGCGTCGCCGAGACCGAACGAGGACTGAATGGGAACCATGCGTGAGTAATCGACGCGTGAGCTATTGAATACGAGCTGATGCGTGCTCGCACGACGTGGGCAGTCTCGCCGTCGAGCGACTACGTGACCGGGCGACCGAGTGTGCGTGCGAGTCGCGCCGAAGGTTCAGAACCCCCCGGGGCCGCGCGGCCCCGCGTTCGGTCCGCCGG
>NZ_JPES01000039.1:0-47919 GCF_000730175.1 Haloferax sp. ATB1
GACACGAAGTATCGCGAGTACGCCAGACGTGCGTTCAAGAAGCTCCTGCGGGTCCAGGAGGAAAACCTCTCTGAAGACCAGCTGACGTGGCTAACGACGAATGAGTCAGCCATCACAGAGCGTATCGACCGCTTCATCGAGACGGGACACCACGAACGAATCTGGCGAGATTGGAACCCCGGTGAACGGACCATCCGTGTGATCAGAGATGCGATTCGAGACGCTCCAGACGAAGTCGTTTCACTGGGGGAGTTCCACTCGGCGAAGGAGCTGTTTGAAGTAGTGGAGTCCTACGATCCGGAAGCGGGCTGGAAGCGAGACGTGTGTAATCGCATCTCGAGTCCTCGAAGTCTCGGGAATCTTCTCGCATCCCAGCGCGACCACCGGAGTCTGACCATTCGAGAGCACGGAAATACGAACCACTATCGGATTCAGGAGTCTTCGCGTGGCGTCCAGCCCCTCACTGTAGAGTCAATCGAAGACCTGTTCGAACTCCCCTGTATGGCGAATATGGCCGAGCGCCTCCACGAGAAGAAACCAGTCCGAAAGGACCTGTACAACTTCGCCCGGATGGTGATGTGGCTGCCACAGTATCAGGACAGCGACCTTGAGACGATTGTCACAGACCTCAAAGACGTCTTCTCGCGATGGCCCTGGTACGACGAACAAGTCACCGACTACCAGATTCGCTACGAGTTCTCGAACACCATTGGGGGCGACACCCCGCTTCCGATGAACTGTGACAACGACGATATGCAGCGGTACTGCATTGGGCAGGAGCAGTGCCCCTACTCGATCTGGGGGAGCCTTCCCTTCCCGGACGAGATGTATGACCAACTAAGTGGAACGGGGGGTAACAGAAACGAGTTCTAACGCAGACAGACAACTATCAGGTATGTTACTATTCTCGGCGGACAGCGATGTGACGGAGATTGAAAACCCGTCATGCACTTTTCAGGCTTTCAGTCGACCAATTTGGACAAGGATGGGTATCGTGCTGGAAGGATAGTCTTGCAACTCATCAGTTGGGGTCGATCAGTTCTGCTAGGGCTTGATTCTAATTTGACTCCAATCCTCTCGAATACGGGGCTTTCAACACTTCGTCAAGCACAATCTCGCTGCATCACCATCTTTTGGAACCCGTCGAGGACATTAGTAACACCTGAGAACTGCCCGACGGGTCTCTTACTAAATCTAAGGGTGTCTCAATCCTCGCTGCACCTCCAAAGTCATCCAAAGGAAGGCTAGGGTACACGGGTGCAAACGCCGCTGGCTCTCTCCGGCCGAGGGGCCATCAAACGACGAGCGCCTCTTGCCAATATATCAGAATTCACTCATTGGTTGACGATGTGATCCGCGGTTGAGTTTGTCGCCCCCGAGAGGGGCGAGGGGGCCGTCGTAGGTACCCACTCAACAACCATGTCTTCCGAACACGAGCAACAGCAATCACGACCCTCTAGCGAGCAGGCTGAGCAACCGAGCAAAGAACCGTGGGCAGGTCTCGAACTGTCGCTCCCCCACGGCAGAAGTCCAACTGGCATCGTCTCATTCATCGAGCGTGTACTCGTCGAACTCACCCACGAAGACATCGGAGCCGAGTTCGTCTCGACGAACCTAGCGGGGGTGAAGCGGACGCAGTTCATCGCCGTCGACCACGCCGGCCAGCGGTTCCAGAAGCGGTATTTCGACGAACGTCTCGGTTGGCACGAAACAACAGTCAGCCGTGGAGTAGTTCGTGACGAACTGGTCAGTCGACTCTCACAGTTATCCCTTGACCGAATTGACGAGACGCCGAACACTGACCCAGATACGTTCCACGTGAAGCCCGTTCATCAGTTCCGAGCCCCCACAAGTTAACCAACACAGAACCGCAGTCTCCCTCAGTGTTGGTTAACGGCGTGGCAGCGAGCACCAACGGAACCCTCATCTCGCGAAGAGTGGTAGTTCGGACGATGTTGATGTGAGCATGAACGAAACGGTTGTCCAAGGTCGTTTCTGAGAACCCCCAGAGGGGGGGTCCACAGATGTTTAAGTCACCACAGAGCAATCATCTACCCATGGCCACGGATCTCACTGAACGGGTGCAAGAAATCGCCGAAGCGCGGGGTATCCCCGAATCAGAGATCCTCGAACAGGCGTTGGAACGCGGCGTCGAAGATCTCTGGGTTGACCTCGTCCTCTCGCGATACATCGACGACGACATCGACCGCGAGACCGCAATCAACCTCGTCGGTCGAGATCGTGTCAAGCGAGCAGAGCAGGAGGTACAGGTCGTCGAAGACGATGTTCGGTGGGGACTGAATGCGTGATCCTCGCGGTTGCTGATGCGGGCCCCATTATTCATCTCGACGAGATTGACGCGCTTGCATTGCTCTCGGTCGTCGACGAGCTGCTGATTCCACAGACTGTCTACCAAGAACTCGAGGCGGGGATGGTCCCACCTGCGCTCGAAACCATAGAGTACGAACTGGTTGAGAGTGATACAACCGGCCTTGGCGTCGAGTTGGACCCCGGTGAGACAGCTGCACTCGCCGTCGCATCTGAACGCGCTGCCGTCCTCCTGACTGACGACCTTGCAGCACGAGACGCTGCGAACGATCACGATGTGGAAGTCCATGGCTCGATTGGGATTCTCGTGCTTGCGTCTACACGGGGAGAACTCGAGAAATCAGCGGCGGCTGAGCTGATGCGAGCGCTCCAGACTGAAACGAGTCTCTTCGTTACTGACGCTGTGGTTGAGCACGGTATCTCACTCCTCGATGAGAGCTAATTTGTCGGTTCTCGACTTTCCGAAGGTTGTTCTGTTCATCGACGGCGTTGCCGTCGTCGGCTATCACAACCTGCAACTGGACTGACTCTCCGACTGGGCTGTTTCTCGTGCACGCCGTGAGACGTGCAGCGCACAATAGGGTGCTCTGCGTGACTCTCCATGCCTAGTCCCGATCCGCACGACGACACGAGTTGCGACTACGAACAGTTCGAGAAAGAACAGCTCACCCAGGACCGCGACGCCATCGGCGTCGACACGGCGGACGTCGACGACGACGAAGTGGCCCAACGCCTGGTCAATGACCTCGTCGACGCGGCCGTCGTCACTTTGGTTCCCGAGGACCAAGTTCTGGTTCACGAGCCGAGCGGCACCACGTTCGACTCGACGACACAGCTGGTCGTCTTCCACCGTGGCTGGGCGGCCGGCCGCGACGCCGACGTGGAGGCCGAGTGATGCAACAGACGCTCTCTGGCTGTGCCTTCTGCGACGCCTCGCCCGGCGCCGAGGTCGGCGAGGCGCACACCTGGGGACAGGACGAACGGGTCACCCACCCGATCTGCGTCGACTGCGCGATCCAGACGGAGCCGGATCCCGACAAGCGCGATCACATCGCCTGTGACGGCTGTGGGCTGGTCGTCGACACGCTCGCGGCGCTCACGGGATTCCGGGTCGAACTAGGGCATCTGGAAGGCCCGTTGCAGCTGTGCGCTCGCTGTAGTCCGGGTGGGCTCGCGACGTACTGGACGCGCGACCTCGAGGAGCATCTCGTCGCGACGCCGGCGGAGTGACCCAACACTCTTTACTGATTCGCTGTAAACTGTAATCAAGAACGAATCGTGTCACACACCTCAAACCGCGCCGACGGCGACATCGTCCAGGACTTCCTCTCGGTCGCCGATCTCCTCGAGGAGCCACAGCTCGCCCAGATGTACGCGTACCTCGCCCGGGAGAGGGAAGCGACCGTCCAGGACGTAATTGACGACCTCGAGCTCGCACAGGGAACCGCTTACAGCTACGTCAACCGGCTCGTCGACGCCGGCGTCGTCGACGTCACCGACGACGAACAGCCTCGCCGGTACGCTGCTCGGGAGATCGAACTGACCGTGACGACGACCGCGGGCGACCGCGAGTACACGATCACGCCGGCGCTGATCGACGCCGTCGGCCGCCGGGAGACGGACGCGGACATCGACACCTACATCGACCGCCACGGCGTCGCCGGCCTCGCGACCGCGCTCACCTACGCCGTCGCTCGGGAGCGTGGGGAAGTAACCCACCGCCTGATGGCCGAGGATCTGGACATCTCGCCGCTAGCTGCGGAGATGATTCTCCAGGCGCTCCGGCCCGTCGTCCACGAGCACTACGCCATCGAGGACACAGGGGCGGGACTCGACGAGTTGGACATCGACGGCGACAGCGCTGACGACGCGTGAGCCGGCTCCACATCGCTGACACCGGCCTGTTCGTCGCGATGGGGCAACCGTCGAACAGTCGGTACCAGGCCGTCCGGGGGTTCGCTCGCCGGAACGACATCGCCTTCGTCCTGCCCGAACGGGTGTACGAGGAGCTGACCGTCGACGACCCCGACATTGAAGCCCTGCCTGTCGACGACGCAATCGACGAGGGGTGGGCGACGGTTGCGGCGCCGCTCGAGTTCTCCGAGCCGATCGTCAGGGAGACCGTTGACCTCGACCGCGTGCCGGACGGCTACGAAGCGATGGATGAGCAAGAGGCAGTGAAGACTATAGTGCAAGTCGATCTACAACACCCTGTTAAGCGATAACAATGAGTTCATGGCCAGAAGACGAACTGACCGAGATTGCTGAGTCCGATGACCTGCACGTTGCACCGTTCCGTGAGGACGGCGAAACCTACGGCACACCGACGCGGATCTGGAGCGTCGCTGTAGATGGCAATCTCTATGTGCGCGCCTACAACGGTCAGGATTCGAGTTGGTACCAGGCTGCCGTTCGGGAAAACGCCGGGCGAATCGAGGTGGCCGGCATGACGAAGGACGTCTCGTTTGAGTCGGTAACAGACGAGGCGCTGAACGACCGTATTGACGAAGCCTACCGCGCGAAGTACCAGGGAAGCCAGTACCTCGACTCGATGATCAGCGAGCGTGCCCGGTCCTCGACGATCCGAGTCCTCCCGAGAGATATCTTCGATCGGCTGAAAGCCGGTGAGCCGGTCCCGATGGACGACCCCGGGTATCAGAAGATCTCCGAGGAAGTAAATAGAACAATAGGCTTGAAGAGGAAGCTGAATACAGCGACAGACGTAGACGAGATACGGCACTATGTAGGAGAGATAATTGGCGAAGAAGTCGACGAGAGCACGAAGATTTTCCCGCCGTTTCACATCAACGTTGGAAAGCATACCAGTGTGGGACGCAACGTTTTCATCAATCACGCCTGCTCATTTCTGGACCTGGGAGGCATCACCATCGAAGATGAGGTCATGATCAGTTCGATGGTAACGATTACGTCCGAAGGTCACCCGGTGGATGTGGATCGTCGAAAGACGCTGGTGCCGGGGGAGGTCGTTGTCGAACGCAACGCGTGGATCGGTGCCGGTGCGACGATACTGCCCGACGTAACGATCGGTGAAAATTCGGTCGTAGCCGCCGGTGCCGTAGTAACGAAAGACGTGCCTGCCAACACCGTCGTCGCGGGAGTGCCGGCAGAAGTCGTTCGGGAACTGTAGAAGGAACCTGGTGACATCCTCCCCGCCGTAAACGGCGGGATTCTCTCCTCGAAAGAAGATAGTGATTTCGTGAAGAAGGGGAGCATGAGTTCAAATACGATAACGAGGGAAGCCATTCACAAGAGAGGACGGACCTACTCTGATTTTGAGGAACACGACCACTTGGCGAATTAGCCCACGTTCCTGATGACGAGCTTTATCCACGGAACGCTGGACGAGCAGAGCGAAAGGAAGAGCTCGGATCGTATCCTGATCGAGTGAGATCGACGCGAAGCAAATGTTCCTCGTACAGTACGTCGATTCCTGCGAACCGTACCAAGTGTCGGTTCTGCCTCACAAACCATCTCGGTGGAACCCGCGACGATAGTCGCACTCCGAATACAGAGGGGACGCGACTCCACGTCGTCCATCTGCTCGTCGAAACGTCGGCGACGTCGAGGCCGTCGCGTCGGGCCGTTTCAGTCGTCTTCGTCGGCTGTCGTCTCGGTCTCTAAGTCGGCTGAAACGGGGGACAGACCGTGGGCGAGTGCCTCGCCCGACGCCGTCTCAAAGAGGTGGACGTTCCCCCGGTCTATCACGACTTCGACGTCCGTGTCTTCTCGAATCGTCGAGTCGGGGTCAACACTCATCAGCAGCTGGTCATCGGCTCTCGACTGGTCCATCGATGTACGGCGTTCGCCCAACAACATGTATGCGAATATCTCGTCGCCCATCGGTTCGAGAATATCAACACGCGTGGAGATGAGCGAAGAAGGGTCTTCCACTTCGACACGCATTCTGCCGGGATAGATATCTTCGGGACGAATTCCGACAGTCACCTCGTCACCCACGTCCACAGCCTCGACAGACGCCGGATCGAACGCAAGCGAGAAGTACGCCGTCGAAAGTGAGTTTTCTGTGACCGTCGCCTCGGCGAAGTTCATCGACGGCGAGCCGATAAAGCCCGCGACGAACAGGTTCGCTGGCTCGTTGTAACAGACGAGCGGCGGGTCGATCTGCTGGAGTTGTCCGGAGTCGAGGACGGCGATACGGTCCGAAAGCGTCATCGCTTCCTCTTGGTCGTGGGTGACGTAGATGATGGTCGTGTCCAGTTCCTTGTGCAAGCGTTGGAGTTCGGTCCGCATGTGGACCTTGAGCTTCGCGTCGAGGTTCGCCAGCGGCTCGTCCATGAGAAAGACATCGGGCTCACGGACGATGGCGCGGGCGATGGCGACGCGCTGTCGCTGGCCGCCGGACATCTCGTCGGGCATGCGTTCGAGCATTCCCTGCAACTGGACGATTTCGGCGGCGCGCTCGACGCGGCGCTCGATTTCCTCCTTGTCGTAGTTGCGGAGGCGAAGCCCGAAGGAGATGTTGTCGTACACGTCCATGTGGGGAAACAGCGCGATGTTCTGGAACACCATCGCCACCCCACGGTCCTTCGGTGGGAGGTTCGTCACCTCGCGGTCGCCGATGTGGATTTCGCCCTCACTCGGCTTCGTAAGTCCAGCGATGCTTTCCATCGTCGTCGACTTCCCACAACCCGACGGGCCGACAAAGCAGATGAATTCGCCGTGGTCAATGTCGAGGTTCATGTCATCGACCGCCGTTACGTCGTCGTAGTGCTTGCTTACGTGTTCGAGTCGTAGTCGTGCCATTGTTATTCTTTAAGTGCTCCTGCGGTTAGTCCGCTGACGATGCGTTCCTGTGCGATGATGACGAGGACGACGACCGGGATGACCCCGACAACACTCGCTGCGGCCATGAGGTTGTACTGCGTCGTGTACTGGGTCTGGTAGCTGAGAATCCCGCCGACGATTGGCGACCACTTGGACGCTTCGGGCGAAGTCGCCATAATCGAGCTGAAAAAGTACTCGTTGTAGACGCTGATGAACGTGAGGACGCCCGCGGTCGCCACGCCGGGTGCTGAAAGCGGCACGATGACGCGGAATAGCGCGCCCAGTCGGGTCGTTCCCTCCACCCGCGCCGCGTCCTCCAACCCGTCGGGAATCTGTCCGTAGAAGGTCGTGAGGATGAATATCGACAGCGGCAGGAACAGCGCGCTAAATGGCATGACCATCGACCCCGGGGTGTTCAGCAGTCGGGGCGGTGTGAATAGCGGGATCCCTACGAACGGAATCGTTATCGGGGCGTTCCCGGCGAACGCCTGAAACAGCGGGATGACGAACGCTGCCGGCGGGAAGTAACTGATGGCGAGGATACCGAGCATCAACAGCGCGCGCCCGGGGAACTCAATCCGTCCGAACACGTAACCTGCGAGGCTTGCGACGACGAGGACGATAACCGTCGTCGTGGCAGCTAGCACGAAGCTGTTTAGGACGTACAGATGGAACGGGACCTGCTCGAAGACGGTAACGAACGCTGTCGGATTGAATCCCTTCGGAACGGGGAGCGGAAACGTACCGCTGACGCCGAACAGCTCGACAGTTGGGAGGAAACTCCCGGACAGCAGGTTCCCTTGCGGCGTCACCGCGAGGACGAGTAACCAGTAGAACGGGAATACTGTCGTGACCATGAAAAACGCCATCGCGACGTAGAACAACGCTCGATACACACGTCGTGGGTTGTGGATCGCATTCCGCGCCCACCGTGCGAGCGGTCCGGTGTCGTCTGACGCGCCGTCGGTTTCGCTGGACATTATATCGCGTCCTCCCCCTGCCACAGGATGATTCCCATCACGACGACGCCGATGATGGCCGCCGTAACGAACGCGATGGCGGCAGACGTTCCTTCGTGCGTGTTGAACGTCGAGACGACCATACAGGAGAGTGAGGGGACGACGGTACAGCTCGAGACAGTATCGATGATACCGTACACGCGCATCGCCTGCACCGAGCGGAATAACACCGCAACCCCGATGGTCGGCAGGATGAGCGGGAGCGTGATGTATCTGAACTGCTGCCACTTGCTCGCACCGGCGACGCGGGCCACGTCGTACAGGCTGCGATTGATGCTCTGGAGCCCGGCAAGGATGAGTAGTGCCATGAACGCCGAGGTCTTCCAGATGTCGGCGACGATAATGATGAACGTCGCGCTGACCGTGTCGTTCAGTGTGTTGGTTGGTGCCACTACTCCGAGGTCGGCGAGAATCGGCGTCGCGAACCCGACGTTCGAGTCGAACATCAAGAAGAACATCATCCCTTGGATGACGATTGGGACGGCCCACGGAATGATAATCGCCGCACGGACCCACCGTCGGCCGTAGAAGTCTTGATCTAAGACGAGCGCTTGTCCCAGTCCGATGAGGGTCTCGAACAGTACGCTGGCCACGGCGAAGATGAGAGTGATTACGAGGGCGCTATCGAGGAGACTCGCGGCGTCGAACCCGGTCGGGAGGAACGTCGTCCCGCCGGGGAGGTACCGATTTTTCTCCCCGGTGAACAGCGCGACGTAGTTGTCGAGACCAACGAACCGGACATTAGAGAGGTCGGTCGAGACGGCGTACAGTGACAGCTCGAACGTCCGCAAGAGCGGGTAGATAGCCACGATACCGAGCAGGACGAATACCGGGGTCAACAGCAGGTACGCGTACTGCGTGTCGCTCAGGTTCTCCAGCCACCGCAAGAAGCCGACGACTGGTCCCGACTGCCGTGACTCGCGTGCCGGCTTCGCAGTCGTATCGGCGCTCATACTACCCCTCTGAGAGATGTGGGACTCATGATTTGATCTGTCAAGTGTAAAGCTCTCAGCTCGTCAGTTGTTGCTCTCTGTCTCTTCGAGGCTGGACTGGAGCGTCGCCATCGCCTCGGACGAAGATACCTCTTGTCCGACCGCGCGATTGGCCTGCTCCGCGATTTTACTCGATTGGTTGTTCCAGACCGCCGTCACCGGTCGAGCCATCGTGTTCTCACCGGCGACGCGGAGCGTGTCCATGTAGTCGCCGGCCGGTTCGAGCTCCGCAGCCGTCTCGGAGTTAAACAGGCTCGCCCGCGGCGGTAGCCACCCCTCGATCTCCAGAAGGAACAGCTGGAACTCCTCGCGCATTGACGCTTGGATGACCTGTGTGACAGCGTCGAGCTTCTGGCTGTTCGGGTTGACAGTGATGTGCCAGCCACCGAGTGCGGAGGTGGACCCACCGGTTCCGGGGAACTGCGCCTCGCTTTCGGGGACGCCATAGGGAAGCGGCATCGTCCCGAGGTCGTCACCGAACTCCGACGCTGCTTGGTTAATCGCGTACGGCCAGTTGCGGTGGAACACGGCGTTCCCGTCGATGAACGGTGCGAGCGAACTGTCTTCGATCCACCCGAGGATGTTCGTCGGTGTGAAGCCGCCGCCGTAGTCGCTGAACTCCCCGTCGAAGCTCTCGTCGTGGACGAACTTTCGCATCATATTCAACGAGTTGACCACCGGGTCCGAATCGACGGTGACGGGCCGTTCGCCGACGGGGCCGAACAGGTTCTCGCGACCACCGAAGTAGGCGCCGCCCCACGAAGACAGCACCTCGTTGAAGGTACAGCAGGCGGTGCCGACGTAGATGTCCCACTGGGTGGTAAAGCCGTAATCGACGCCCGAGACGTCCTGTGCCTCGGCAGCGATGTTCGACCAGCGTTTCCACGTCATCGGCTCGGTGGCCCAGTTCTCCTCGGTCGGATTGTAACCCGCCTCTTCGACGAGGTCTTTCCGGTACAACATCGTCGGGTAGTCGGGGTACAGCGGAACACCGAACAGGTCCCCGCTGGCGGGGTCGATGGCCGTCTCGGTGAATCCGCCGAAGTACTCGTTTTCGATGGTTGAAAGCGCGCTCTCGGGGAGAACCTCCGAGAGGTTAGCGAGCTGTCCCCGCTGGATGAAGATGTTCACCCAGCCGTTGTCCATCATGAACATATCCGGCGTCGTCTCCTGAGAGCTCAAGAGCCGGTTGTACGTCGCCCGACGCTTCCCGCTGTCCGGCTGGCCCGGCTGAAACTCGACACGGATGTCGTCCGACAGCCCTCCTTTCTCGTGTAGCGCCGTGCGGAGCTGGTCCGCGTGGTCCTGTGCGACAGTCGCGTCAAAGCCCCAGACGACGGTTGTTCCGCCGCTTTCGGACTCACCGACCTGTGCACCGGTGTCGGAGCCGTTGCCAAACATACTCGCACAGCCGGAGAGGCCCGCTGTGGCCCCCGTCGCACCAGCAGCGGTGATAAACCGCCGTCGTGAGACGCTCTTCTTCGTCGTCTTGCTCGTCTCTGGGTTCGTTGTCATCGTCCGAATTGTTCATCAAAATAGGGCCACTTATACTTTAGGGATTAGATTTGAGATATCACAAGAACTTTATCTGAACTCTGTGGCCAGTAGGTGTATGGGACTCCGACGGTCACTTGACGATTACAAGCAGAACGAAGACGCGACCGACGTATTTCCGGGCGAACGGCGTACGAGGCAAGGCAGATTCAGCGGGTCGGACCAACGCCTCGTTCACGTTTCACCAGCCGGGTCGCTCCGAGACTACTCGTACCCACTTTCGGGATTCGGCGGCATCGTGTCCTCACGCTTCGGCGTCCGTGTCGGCGACGCCGTCGAGTGGTTCGATGCGCTCGACACGGGGAGCCAGACGTACCGAGCGGGTCGCTCGCTCGTCGAGACGACGCACCGTCTCGACGGATTCGACGTGGTACAACGCGACGTTACTGACGGGCTCGCCCACACGACGGCGTTTGAGCTTGGCGACGGTGCACCCGAAGATATCGAACTGGCCGGGTTCGTCGAGATCAGCCCGGAGGGGCGAGATGGGCGCGTTGGGCAGCTCGTCCACGACGACGCCGTCGAGGTGTATCACAACCGAGAGCACGACTATCTCGGCACCTCGACTGAGTTCGTGGAGTGTACGCCCCAAGTACTCGAGCGGTTCGACGAGATACTCGCCGCGGAATCGCGGTCGTTTCCGGAGTTCGGTGCGTCCGAAGAGTACGAGGAGAGTCGCCTCACCGGCGGTGTTGGAGTCCGCGTCGCTTTCGAGGATGGTGAGACCAGTCTCGTCACCCTGCTGTCGGACATCGAAACGCAGTCGCGCTCGGATGCGCTCTCTGCGGTCGCGACCCGGACGCGACGACCCAACAGCGATTCAGCCTCGCTCCTCGCGACGGCCCGGCAGGCCGGACAGTACCCCACGGTCACGGATCGGCTCGTCGCGACTGACCTTTCGGTCCTTGAGTTACTCTCCGCACCGACTGGGGCCCGAATTGCGGGGCCGGATTTCGACCCATACTACCAGTACTCCGGCGGCTATGGCTACACGTGGTTTCGAGACGACGGAGAAGTTTCGACGTTTCTCTTGGAAGCCGACGAAGCGCTCGGGTTCGGCGCAGCCGAGGCACACCGACAGAGCGCCGAGTTCTACTTGCGGACGCAGTTACCCGACGGTCGGTGGCCTCACCGAGTGTGGCCGATGAACGGCCGGCTCGCGCCGGGGTGGGCGAACGGGCACATCGAGGGCACGGAAACGCAGTACCAAGCCGACCAGACTGCGAGCGTCCTCGTTTTCCTCGCCGGGTACCTCTCGACATACCGACAGTCGCTCCGAAACGTCACCGTCGAGGCCATCGAGAGCGCGTTACAGTCGGGAGTAGATGGGCTCGACAGCTCGCTGGAAGACGATGGCTTTCCGACGGTCTGTGAAAACGCGTGGGAGAATACGAATGGTCGTTTCACGCACACCGCTGCGAAGTTCGTTCAGGCCTACAGTACGATTGCGGCCGTCACGTGCGATGCAACCACCAGAGAGCGTGCAGCTACGCGGGCAACGCAGGTCTTCGACGCACTCGATATGGCGTGGGTCCCCGACGAGGGTATCTACGCGCTCCGATTAGACGACGGGGACGGTGACTTGGACGATCGAGTCGACAGCACTACCTTCTCACTCGTTGACGCCTACCTCGCCTACCGGGCCATCGAGGATATCGGCGACACGCGATTGCGGCGGCTTGAGCGTCACCTCCACACCGCGTTCTCCAGGCTCTGGAAAGAGACCGGCGACATCTCCGGACTCACGCGATTCGAGGGCGATACGTGGCGGCAGCGAGGGCAGGGGAGCGAGAAGATTTGGACCGTCTCGACTGGCTGGGGCGCGTACGCGGCCGAGAAGTCGATTCGACTCTTCTCGTCGACGGACGAGTACGACCCCGAGAAGTGGGCGGACCGGTTGTTCGACGAAATTGATCTCAACGGCAGTCTGTGCCTTCCATCGGGCTACCTCCCAGAGCAGTTCTTCGACACCGGAGCGCCGGACAGCGCAACGCCGTTGGGTTGGTCTCACGCTATTCGATTAGCCACGCACGCGTCCCGTGTCACCCGAGGTACTTGCACCGAGTAGGGTTGTTACATTCGAATAGCGGAGTCCGAGGCGGTCACGCGTCGGACAACTCCCCTACCTGTACTCTCATCTTTACTAAGATTTATCCCCCGCTGGCCGAACACTTGGGTATGGTGGAAGACGAGGTGGTGGACAGCCTCATGAGGATTGGGCTCTCGGACAAGGAGTCGCGAGCATACGTGACGATACTCCGTAACGGGGCGACGACAATCCGGGTCGTCTCCGAAGAGGCTGACATCTCCAAGAGTTACGCGTACGATATCGTCGGAAAACTCGAGGAGCGCAACCTCATCGAAATCGATGATCACGTTCAACCGACGCAGTTACGAGCGATTCCGCCCGCAGAGGGCATCGCTAATCTCGTTTCCCAACTACAGACCGTTGAGTCCAAGCTAGAGGACCTGTTTGACTCCGAGAGCTACGAACAGCAGAAGTTCAGTATCATCAAATCTCGACGGACGATACTCGCTCAGCTCAACAAGCTGATCGACGCCGCTGAATCGGAACTCGTTCTCGCACTTCCCGCATCGGTGCTGCATCGGGTCGAGGACTCTCTCAGAGAGGCTCAGAGCCGGGGAGTATTTTGCATGCTTCTCGTCACGGAGTATGACGGCACGACTTCAATCGACGGTGCGACCGCAAGTATCATCCAGACGTGGAGCGCCCCAGCCCCAGTGACGCTCACTGTTGACCGGCGTGACGGTATCATCGCCTCGGCAGATGCGATTCTGAACTCGAACTCCGATGAATATGCCATCTACCACGCTGAGGAGCACATCGTTTCCTCGTTGTTCGACTCGTTCATCGCCAACTACTGGCCGATGGGCGAGCAGGTGCACGTCGGGTCGAAAAGTGAACTGCCGGCGACGTTCACGAGTTTCCGTCACGCGGTGTTCGACGCGACGCTACATCTGATGGACGGAGCTGTCGTCACGGCCGAGATGGACATCCGTCCCACCCAGAGCAACGCGGCGTTCGAGACGACCACTGGGACGATCGTGGCGGTGAAACAAAGCCTCGTTCGGCCCTTCTCGAACGACTTTCCGACCCAGGAGTCGTTCGTCGTTGAGACGCCTGACGACACGTTTACCGTCGGTGGCTCGAAGGCGTTCTTGGAGGATTTCGAGGCTCAGCGCGTCGTCTTCCGCTCGGTCAGCGATGCGGAACAGGAGTAGGCACCTTGCACTTGCTCACCGACCGGTCGTGATGGACTGCCGTGCGTGGATCGCCTCTGTTTTCCTCCCGGTCAAGTCCACCCCAACCTTCGACGTCACTCACGTAGCGTGAAGGTCCGCTTTGCTCGTCCACGAACTGGCCTCACGTTTCAGGAGGGAGCTTTGACGCCGGCTACTCCGCTATCTGCCTCCGGTGCCGGTACTTATTCGACTCGACCCGAAGACAACGAATCCCCGGGGGCCATCTTCGTCGTCGACCTTCTACGCGCCGACTGACTCGACTGCGGTTTCTGTGGTATAGTACGATATCGCCCTTCGTCCTCCCCGAATGGGTGTACGAGGAGCTAACTGACGACAACCCCGATGTCGAGGCGCCACCCGTCGACACCGCGATCGACGAGGGGTGGGCGACGGTTGCGGCGCCGCTCGAGTTCTCCGAGCCGGTCGTCTCGCGAGCCATGGACGGCGTCCAGCGGTACATCGCGAACGCCGACGAGCGGCCCGCCGACGAAGTCGAGCGAGCGGACGCCGCACTCGCGGCCCTCGCTGCCTAGCATCTAAGTGCGGGAATGGTGACTGAGGTCTACATCTACACGACGGATATCGCGGCAGGCGAGGGGGCCGAAACTGTGCTCGCGAGCGAGGGGTACGGGGACTCGGTGACGTTCGTGAACGGGTTCCGGTTCATCGAAGACCTGGTTTCGAACCGTAGCTGAGGGACGGGAGAAAAGGAGACGCATCGTACGAGGATTTGTGACCGCTCAGCATCTCCCTTGTATGAACTATCAAACCGTGCCCTCATAGCGCCACCTCGTACTCCTCAGCCAGTTCCAGGAAGTCCTCCCACTCGGGAAGTCGCGACGTCCGCTGGGCACCGCTGGTGTCGAGATAGGTGCAGAGGTCGTCGACGCCGTACTTGGTGGCTTGGGCTCGGAGTTCGTCGCGGTCGATGTCGACGTGACTGAGCAGGAGCAGGCAGTATGACTGCGTTCGTGGGCCGGAATCAAGCACGAGCATATGGCAGCACAACAGCTCCGGGGAGAGCTTGCTCACTGTCTCCGAATAGAGGTAGTGTCTGCGGTCACGTGCCAACAGCGGGAGACCGTATCGCTGGAGCTGGTCTGGCCCTGTCGGAATGAAGTGTTCGTCGGCGATCTCAGTCGGCGTCTGCACAAGGAACTCGTCAAGCGATTCCCACAGAATCGTGTAGGTGTCCGTCTGTTCTTCAACAGTCTGGCGGTGGACGTGATGGGCCAACTCACGAGCGAACACGCTCAGCTGTTCGAAGCCGTCGTTCAGTGTGTACGCCCCGTCGTCAGTTTGGTAGACGATTCCGCGATGCTGAAGCGGGGCAAGCGCACGGTGGACGGTACTTCGGTGGACGTCGGCGCGGTGTGCGAGTTCGGTCGCGGTCCGTGGGGTGTCGAGGTAGTAGCACGCACGGAGGGCTGCCCCTGACAACAGCTCCGGCCAGTCGATGTATGAATACTGCTGGGTGAGATCCGTAAGTAACTCGAGGGCCTTTGCGTCCGACAGTCGAATCCGCTTTGTTTTCCCCTGTCGACGTGTCTCGACGAGGCCAGTCGTTTCGAGCCGCTCAACGAGTTCTGAGGTGTAGCTGAGACTCCGATCGAGATTCGCTGCAAGGTCAGAGACCGTCTGCTCACCATGGAGGGCAGTAAGGGCGCGAACCTCACCTTCTGTGAGCATACTGTTGCATACTAGCGAACCGATATATAAATCAGTTCGGTATTTTGCAACGCAGAGCTGACTCTGTCGAACATAGGCATAACGGATGAAAGCCCTCGGCCGCTCGGCATCCCGCGACCACCGCTGCGCTCCTCGTGCCTGTGGTGCTTGCGGGGTCGGGGGACGACCGAGACGGCCTCGCCCTTTCTGAGTCCGCCAGGATGGCGGCTGGGTTACTGAGTGCCGAGAGTGGTTGAACGGTGTTTCTTTACGGCCCGCCCCGCTCGCCGCTGCCGCCCTCCGCGTCGTTCGCGACACAGGCATCGAATCGGTTAAAGAAAGGGGTTGCAAGTAGTCGCTGAATGCTGGTTGCTGGAATAATCATCAACAATATTCATAACACCAAGGAGACATTATCAGGTATGGCTCACCGGAGTCGCGACGTACAGAAGGCGCACGACAAAGGAGTACTTGCCGAAGCCCGAGATCTCGAAAAGAAAGGCTGGGATGTTAAGGCAGATATCTCAGGACACGGTTATGGGAGCCCACCAACGGTCAACGGACATCAGCCCGATGTGTATGCCACCAAACGGGGCGGGACCCGTATCGTTGAAATCGAAACGGACCCAGATGACGACCCTGACCAACACACGGCATTCCGACGAAGCGCTGGCCAGACAGGTGCGAACTTCTACGGATGGGTTGTCGATAAGGGCGGAAATCGCCGGACGAGGTTTGAGTAGGATTTTGCTCGGTTTTCGGTTTAAGTATAGTTAGGGAAGGTCCCAGTCGGTCAGTCTCTCAAGACCCGTCTACATTCTGTGATTCGTACGATCCGCCCTGTTCGCCCCCACCACCCGTCGCGTCGCTCGTGACCGACCCTCCCGAGTGGGCTTCCGCTCCAGTCGGTGCGGTTCCTGCTCGGTTCCGTGCTCCTCCTCTGTGAGGGGTTTATTTAATTTGGATTGATCCACGCCTTACTCACGGTTACCCGGCTCGTCACGACACCAACGCTGCTCTCCGTTCTCGTTCGAACTGAACAACTCTCAGTTCCTGATGCTAGGCTGGTCCTCGATGAAATTAGGGAGGCCCGTAGCCGGGGCACGAACAGCAACGTGCAACGAGCGAGATCGTTGCTTGAGGAGCTCTGACACTGAAACTATCGTCTTCTTACGTGTTCCTTGCAGCCGATGAAGACGAACATGTCGAGAACACAGGAAATTGTTTGTGTTACGAGGGCACGAATCGCGGCAGTTTTTCGGTGAGCCGATCGAGTCTCACCAAGCAGGAAGAGATGCCTATTAATCGCTACTCTAGATACTGGTCGAGCTCTACATCGATCTCGATGATTGCAAATGTCGCGGGGTCATCGACCTCGTTTGAGCCACCATCTGTCCGGGGCTTCGACTTCGTTGTATAACTGCCGTCGACGATATCGTAGAGATGATCGATCAGCCGGTCAACCTCTGTTCCAGCCCTGATCCGCTGTCCGTACGTCCGCCTGACGAGTCGCTTCAAAATCGATTTGCTGTATTCGTATGGCGTCGGTTTGGGGTCTGAGTGATAACGGTCCGGATTGAATGTCGCACTGTCCGTAGCGAGATTGTAATTGGAGAGGGCCTCATCCATGCGATCGGACGAGAGGTAGAACGGGTCAGAGAATCGGCTTGCCATAACGAAGTTCGCGAAGCTCGTATGACTCAGGCCACTCACATCGAAGTCCTCGTAGGTTCGTGGTGAGACGACGGTGAACTCCGGAAGCTGGTGAATCAGGTCGTATTGATACAAGTCGATATTCCAAGATGGTGGTGATTTGGCGAATTTTGCCTGTGAGAGCATCGCTCGCGTTTCATGTGACCCAGTGGGGTAGTTCGAATTAACGATATAGAGAATATCCGCGAGTTCTCGTGTGACATTTTTGCCGTTGTTCAAATCATAGCGCACTCTGGGCGATTGATGGACCGACCGAGCCGTGGTAGTCACAGAGCCTGCAGCGGAGTGAGTCGACTTCCCGCGAAACCGTTTGACTGTCTCTTGGATGAAATCCTCTTCTTTGTCAAAGGACGAATTATCCATCTCATGGTACTCCTTCAGGATATTCTCCCAGAAGTCGTCCATGAGATGATCCATCGACATTGCTGCTTACCAGATTCCTCAAATCGAATGCATATATTCGTGTCGTCTGAGCGGGATAGTCTTACCAAACATCCGTGGCAGGTACTGAACGAAAGTTTGGTAAGACACACTCACCACCGGTTACCGTCGCTGCCGAGAAATTAAAACGTGAATCGAAACTCCCCTCTATCCATTATCGAATCGATGGCGTCTTCCCGAAGGTTGTCTCCAGCTCCAGTGATGCGTTGCGCACCCGGTGGAAACTCCCAGCCGTTGCGTCTGTAGACGGCTAAATAGTCAACCTCATCAGAACTGAACGTTTTCGAATTTGCATACTGGGTACCAGGACGGCGGAGTTGGACCGTCGTTTGACGAGTCCGTTGCCGTACGTAGTGGAGAAGTCGCTCCGGAGTCTCAAGGACCTCTGTAAGGACCTGCAGATCATAGATATCGCAGACGTAGGGGACAGGCGACATATCCAGTATCTTCGCGAAGTCACGAGTCGCAATCGACCCATAGGACTCTCCCAGAACAAGCCACCGACGGGCATCCTCTAAAGACGAGGGTTCCAGGCCGACCGTTGTTCCATCCGACGTTTCGATCTCAGTGATCTGGCCGGATTGAACGCCTGTCACCAGCCGGTTAGCCTGGTGGTATGCGTCCCCGATTCCCCGTTCGATGTCCTCTTTAATCGCGTCGATGCCACCGAAGTTTCCCTTACGAGTCTCAGCACGAAGCTTCTTCCCCTTGCATTCGATTACAATGGGTTCATCGTCGCGGAGGATCAGGATATCACCCTCTACATCTTCTCCATCGTATTCATAGGTGTAGTTCTGGATGATATCGTCCTCCGAGAAGGTTTTCGAGAGACAATCCACAGTCCATTCCTCGAGCCAATCACCGAATTGCAGCTGAAATGCGCCTTGATACTCCGAACCGATCAAATCGTAGTAAAAGGTGTTGGCGAGAGCATAGAGAACAGTGCGAGGAAGCGGAAGCAGGTACTCATCACCAGTTCGGACGAGCGGAGCTCGCTCTAATGGGTTCACATCCACCGGTGTTCGAAACCCGGAGACAGCTCCCGGTACAACAGTCAGTCGATCAAGGAATTTATGGAAACGTGGGCTGTCGTCGCACCAGTCCACAAGAGTTTCTTCGGGTACCCACACCGCCTCGTCCGTGAGATCGATCGCTTTCTGAGAGAAGTCTAAAAGTGACGGGCACCATCTCGCGACCTCCTTATCCTGCCCCTCTAATCTTGGTGTAATCCAATTCGTGAGTTCACGCGTATAGTACACCGCATCCTCGATGGAAAAGCCGAGTAGCTTCTCCATCTCCTGCTCCCACGGTTTGTACGCCCGGTACCCTTTTTCGAGCATCTGAAAGCCACTTGCGTGGCGAAGCGTCGTGAGTTCACGCCAGACCATCCCGAAGTACGGGTCTGCCATCGGAGAGTCGAGTGGGAGGAGTGAACCACCCTGCCGAGCGTACCAGTTCTTGATCTCGAGGAGGTGCGTCGCAATTTGCTCGAACGACTGTGCATCGGTCGTTTCTGCATCAGTCCGGAGGGCCGCACCGACGCCAAATTGAATGAGTCGCGGTGGGAGACCAGGGTCCTGCTCCGGTGAAATCTCCAGGCCAGTCGGGTTCGACGTTGTGCGACTTTGATCCGCATGACGCAACAGATTCATCCGGAGGAGATTGTGGACATAGAACTGCGTCAGCGTTCGACGTGTTCCGTTCGCACGAATTGTCCGGAGGAGAGAAGTGAGAATTTCGTCGCGATCAGCGTTAGCGAGAGGATGATTGCCGCGTCGGAGCCTGTCATCTCGGCGGTGAAATTCAGAGGGGTCAAGATGATCAGGAGAGTTCGCAAAGGGCGGGCCCTCAGTTACGTCCATTATCGGATCATAGTTCAGACAGTATGCTGATAAACCAACCTTTTGCATTCTTACAAAACTGTGACTGCTGGCGAGCCAGTCATGTCCGGAATCGTCTCCATCCACTGGGTCGATCCATCGCCGCGTGCGAGAGCTGTCAGCGTCGCCTGCTCGTAGTCCTGGCCACGCGTGACGGCTAGGTACCACACCGGCCCCCCGAGTACGGCGGCACCTGCGATAATCCAAAGAGAACGAGGCGAGACTGGCTGTAGCCTGGTTGAGGAAGGTAGTAAAGGAGCACACCAACAAGCACGAGAACGGAGAAAAGAGCCACGACGTGGGGTGGAGCATCGAGATAGTCTACGTCGGCGTCGGTCTCTCCGTCGATGTGTTAGAGCGGCTGGTCGCGCACAAGCTCAGTGTAGTCAGTGTCGCACCGCAGGGACGTGGGACTGTGAGGTTGGCGGTCATGTAGCCCTCCGAACCCTTTTCGCTCCCCTTCTCCAACCCCTCACGTATGGCGAGCGTACCGATTGCCGACAGGCCGAGGACGTCCCACGATATCAAACTAAGCCCTAGTCCATGGCCGTACGAATCTGAGGACAGCTACCCACTTTCTCAATGACTGGTGGGATTGCGCACATCAACAAGAAGGAATTCACACCGCTGGTTGAGGCTGTACTCGAGTCAGACGATCCAAAAGGAACTTTTGACGATTATCGAGAGAAGAACTGGAATATAGATAAGCGGCATCAGGTCAACTCCCTTCGGGAAGTTCTCGTCGAGGCTGTAGCTGAATGCCTGAATCATGATGAGTTCGCAATTAGTGCGAATGCAGCAGTCATTCTTCGGGAGCATATGTTGCTCTGCTCCCGCGTCTGTGATTTGGACGCCCTCGTCGCAGCCCTGACCAACCAAGTGAACGAACGGCGTATCCAACCTGCGAAAGAAGCCGCGACTACCTTAGCGTTCTTTTTGAGCACACGTCCGCCCGACCGATATCTGCCTCGGTGGGACGGATCAGATCCAATGGCGTCGACGTCTATGCTTGAGGATCTCGACCAACATAGATTTATCAGGGACGTACCGATCGATTCTGGCTATCTGCATAGAATTTCGCCGGCAACTGTTGAATCAGCGATTGATGCTCTCATCTCGAATTTGAATCGGAAAGAGTACAAGCGCAGTTCCGAGTGGGCAGTGGCTAGAGAGTGCGCCAAAGCACTCGGGGCAATTGGTTACCAACGCCCAGAGATAGTTTCGGAGGCAGTGCCAGCGATTGAGAAATTGCTAGGAAAGCCCGACGAACGTCAGGGATGGCTTGTGTACGCTCTGACCTCAATCGGATACACACGCCCAGACCTCGTCCCAGATGATCTCGCCTCTCGCCTCAAGGAGTACTCTGAAAATGGCAGCCTCGGACCGGATTGGCAACTCTATTATGCCGCCCAGGTGGGTCATCGAAAAATCGGACACGCCCCCATCTACTTGCGGGAAGAGGGCTGTGATGCAGATTCTGACCTCAAGCCTGTCGTTGAGAAGTTATTCAATTTCATGTTAAATCGCTTTCCTTCTGGGCCAGAAGAATGCATACAGGCGTTCGTCGAAATCTATCGCTATCGCCCTGATGATTTAGTGAGTATCCTGAGCGACGAGTTAGACCTGATACTGCAGGGTAACCCTCGGGCGTATGAATTCCCAGACAATTTCATGCGCCTCTTGAGTGAATTAGCTGGTGTTGATACAGCAGACTTGAAACCGATATTAGACCGATCTGATGAGCTCTATCGCGACCATGCCAAATCTCATTACTGGTATGAAAATGCACTTGAACTCCATCGACGAGTTGCCGTCCAAGACGAGGACTTACTCCCAGCTAACTTGGGAGACACAGTAACGGAGTTTGTGGAATCTGAGGGACGGGCAAGCGTCAAAACGGGCGTCCGTAGGTTCTTAGAGGAAATCGGGCAGTTGGATGACGACCTCGAAGCAGAGTTGCGAGGGCCGTCTATCATAGGCTCTATTGAGGAGTTAGTGGGTAGCGAAGAGTTTGAAGTCGAGTCCTTAGTTGAAGAGATCGACCCCAAAGAGGCAGAATCAGACGGTTAGTAGATTTTCACGCCCATCTGGGGGTCCACCCACTACGTGCAATCAACCCACGACTGGCGCTGAACTCACCCTCGATATTCAGCACAAGGTTCTTGTCATAATTTGAGGATTTCCTACAGAACCCCTTACACCAATCTCGCCGATAGAGAGTTGTTTTTCGCCAGTCAGGGGCGCAGGCGTTTCAACAGGCCTGTGAGGCAAAATGAACCAGCGTATCCAACGACGTGGGGTGAACCCGATCAATGTCGGTTGACCTCAACGAGATCGAACAGGCAGAGGTCAACCTCGAAGAGTGGTTAGTCGAACAGGCAGCATCCGGTGTTCCCGAACTCGTCCTCGTCAATCTCCTCCGAGACTATGCGGACGACGTCGAAGACCTTGGCTATGTCCCACGAATGTGGGGCAACAGCAAGCGGTGAGGTGAATCCCGTTCGACTCCCCGTTTGTTTTTTCGCGCCCGCGATGGGCGGAGGTGCGCGGAAGTGCAGAACGTGCCTCGACCAACCATGCCAGACGAACGAATCCGAACGGTCGTTGCGTCGCTCGTCGAGCCGACATCGAATAAGGAGCAGAAGCTTCTGAATCTGCGGTCGACCTATCGGGAAGCCCTCTGTGAGGCCTTCGACGCCAACGCAACGACGATGACGGCGGTCAACGATATTGTAACGCCCTACGACCTCCCGTACCAAGCGAAGGACGCGTTGAAGCGCCATGTTCCAGGCCTCCTCAAGAGCGGGTCAGCAGAACTCAGCGAGACCCAACCGAGCGGCGGTATTCGATCATTCCACCGACCGGACGCACGCATTCTGCTGGGAAGTTCCCCAACCTGGCCGTGGCACCAACTTCTGGATTCCGCTCGCAATTAATCCAGACCAACGCAAGTGGTGGCTCCAGTTGTTTGACGGCGAGGCTACTGCCGGGCAGTTACAGTTGATCACCCGGCCGCGACAGGCCCGCTGGGAACTGCACGTTCCCCTCAAACTCCCAACAACGAAACCCGAGGTCGATTGCGAGACCTGCACGCCGGTCGGCTTCGACGTCGGCGAAGCCATCCTCTTGACCGGCTGTGCGCTTCTGGACGGGCGGCCAGTCGATCCGTTGCTTGTCGATGGCGGCAGAGCCCGACACCTCAACCAGACGCTACAGACGACACTCCAACGACTCCAAGAACGTGACGCCGCAGAGTGGCGAATTGACGAGCAGGCAGCGTACTTCCGAAATGCGCTTCGGGACGAGATCGAGACGGCGACACGAAACGCTGTGGAGTATGCTGCCGGGTTCGATCAGTCGGTAATCGTCCTAGAGCAGCTGACCTCGATCCAAGACGACCTCGACTTCGGCCCACATATGAATCGGCGACTCCATGCGTGGGCCTTCGACCAGCTGCAAACGCGACTCGCAGACAAGGCTGCCGACGCAGAGATTCCTGTTCGGTACGTCGACCCAGCCTACACGTCCCAGATCTGCCATGCGTGCGGGGAGATTGGAACCCGTCCCAAGCAAGCGGAGTTCCGCTGTCCCAACGACGACTGCTGGGTGTCGGTCTATCAGGCCGATATCAACGCGGCGGCCAACATCGCTGGTCGCCTCAATCCGTGGGGTGAGAGCTGCCCCAGGGAACCGGGCAGCGATGACACGCTACGGAATGGGCGCACCCGTGACAGTGCCACAGGACCTCGTGAGGAGAGCTCGTCACAGCGATGACGCTCACGAGTACAGTCCCGAAACCTCGGTACTCCCCTCCTGTGCGAGGGGCCATGAGGCGAGGATGTCACTCCGGGTGGGCTTCCTACGCCCGTAGGTAGGCAGTCAACGCATAGTGAATCAATGACCTGCGATGAGAGAGCCTGTCTTGAAAACTGAGAGGCGATGACTCGTCGCGGGGTGGGTGCACTCGTGATAGTGCCACGATCCACCAGGAACCGAGCGAGAAACCCTCGTGGGTGACGTTTCTGGCGTAGTTGGATCGAAACCCGTTCACATCCTCCTGTGGAGGATATCGTTCCGTCTCGGAACGCGGGATATCACTCCGGGTACGCGGGCACTCCTCGATTAGATGGAGTTCGGACGGCACGCACCGCTCGCCGCATTCCGCCCTCCGCGTCGCTCGCGACCGACCATTCCGGGCTGACGCGGTCTCGTTCCTCCGTCACTCGACCGCGTTCCGGGCTAAAGTGCATGTGCCTTCGACGCCAGCATTAAGCGCGTTTTCGGTTGCGCCCCTCGCGGGCTTTCGCGTTCCAGCGCTTTGGGCCGTTCCGCGCGGCGAGTCACACCACGACTCGCCGTGCTCACGACCGTCGCCCTGGACACGGACCCGCAGTCCGGGCCGGACGCGAGAAACGGCTTAAAGCTGGCCGCTCGCTCCGGGCGGGTCGCTGGAAGACTCACTCCGTTCGTCTTCCAAGCCCTGCCTCGCTCCGCTCGGCAGGACGGCGCGCGGTGCTGGTTGGGTGGCCTCCCTATGGCGCGCTCTCGCTCGCGCCCCAGGGGGGCGCTCGCGAAGGCGCGAGCGAGAGCGCGCAGATGGTTCTGTCGATCGTTGTCGTCGAAGAACCGCGATGTAGTAGCATCGCGGTGTCGGGCGCGTGAGCGCCTTCAGGTCTATGGTGAGACCAATGTCAAGTAACAACGCAACCAGTAATGTAGTTTCGGTCGATGAACAGGCATTCGAAAAGGCGGACGAAGCGGCGGTCGACGAAGACGGCTTCGAGGTCGTCGATGAGACGCCGGAGTTCCAGGCGACGGTGCAGATGGAGGTGCAGGCAAAGGTCGATGCGAACCACCCAGACGGGATGGTCGACACCAGCGAAGAGCGGATCTACGGTGCGACCCTCGAACAGGAAGAGCGCATTCGTGCGCGAGAGGCTGAGCTGGAGCGTATCAGTGCCCAGGCAGAGCTGGGGACGCAAGACGGTCGGGCAAAGCGGACGCGAGACATCGCGGCGAAGCGGAGCGCTGAGCGGCGTGCAGAGTTCCAGAAGCGGGCGGCGAGCGTGGACCCGTGGGCGGACCCAGAGCGGGACGACCCTCGTGCAGAACTGACGCAGGAGCAGTTGGCGGCGGTGAACAAGCAGTCGATGCGACTGGTGAAGAAGTTGGATGGCTGGTCGCGGGTGGCGATTGGTCGGCGGCTGGGTGAGGCCGTCGTCGGTGGGAAAGACCTGATGAGCGCGGTCGTCGGGGTGTTCGAGGAGTTGCAGACGGCGCCGGGGCAGGTGGTTCCCATCGGAAAGCTCGAGGATGTCAATCGCAAAGAAGTGAGCATTGAAGGTCAAATCGAGGTGCTCTGGGATAGTGACTCACCAGCCATCGCTCAAGTTGGCCTCATCGTGGACGAGAGCGGGCAAACCAAGGTGACGATCTGGGAGAAATCGAATGCTCCGTGGATCGAGGAAGGCGAGCAGGTGCGCATTCACGGCGTGGCTCGGAACTGGTACGAGGGACGCGTCTCACTGGCCGTCACTGGGTGGTCGACCTTGCATTTCCCTGAGCGCGGTCGGTGGTGGGAATAGCCGGTCGTCGCATCCTTCTTTTTTTTTTGCTACGTGCCGGACCGACCCAGACCCCACCGCTCCCAGCCGCCTTCCAGTCGGCGGGCAACCACAACCGTACTCGCGGTTTCGGGGGAGTAGGTCGATTCGAAGAAAGCTAGCTAGTACGAGCGGAGTATGTTTGTCCGCCTCTAGGAGGACCGGAGGGCACACCAGACACGTGCCCCGAGCACCAATGTCCGAGGAACGTACTCTCACGGCCCGCGAGCGGCTTGGCATTCTCCTCCGCGAGGCCCGCCGCATGACCGATCGCCAATCGTGGAAGCACAGTTAGAGGCCGCGCTGGACGCCTGGAACGACCTGCCGCCAACACCGTTACAGGAGTGCCCAGTCTGTGGGAAAATCGGGATCCCAGAACGAATCCAGCAACACAGGTGTTGGTCGAAGCGATAGAATTCGTTGGCTTCTGCTGATAATCGGGTGAATTCCCCACTCCCTTGTGAGAGGCGACAAAACAGCTCCAAACACGTGTCTATCCGGAGGTGTAGAAATAGTGTAGTGTCACCGAGGGAACTTCAATCTCAACTGTCGTCCGTAAAATCGGTTAGTTGTCTCTGCTTGATTCTCATTTTTGAAGCTCTATAGAGGTATGTGAAATGTTTGTCACAGAGGAGCCAAAATTCGGGTACGTTATTTCCGTCATCAAATGTCAATGTCCCCAACGATTTTGTAGTTTCAAGACTCCAGGTTGCATATTTCGCCAAGGAGCCACAAAATGCGCACAATCTTCGACCTTCTGCACGTCTCCTGAGTTCGATTAGGCAGTTATTGCAGAGCTGAATATGACGATTGTCTGTGCCTATAAACCGATACACTTGGTTCTGTACAGATCCAGAACCGCAATTAGCGCAAGCACGATCCTTGATGACCTCAACGAGCGAGTTTGTTTTCACGGGAACTCCGATAAAGTATGATTATTTTTGGAGTTTGGTTTGTTCCGTATCACTCCAGATCTCTCGTTATACTCTAAGTATCCAGCTTTTTCCAGTTCTGAAAGACGGTACTCCAAAGAAGACTCGTTTTCTTTTATTATCCGTGACAGAACAGAGATGGGTATCTCACCAGTCTCTGAGACAATAGTTTTGATTGCTTGTTGCTTTGTCCATCTATCTTGCCATTGATGTTCATTTCTACGATCATCGAAATCTGAAGCGATTTGATCAATTGATGCTTCTATGCTTTCGGCACTGGAAGCCAAGGAATCAACTGGGTCCATCTCCCAGATCTCCTTCGCTTCTTGTCTCTGACTCATCACACCGAAATCTACAGTTCCAGAGAAAGTATGAGCAAGATCCATCTGGTCTTTACAATTAATTGTGAATTCAATTTCGAGCGAATCACCATTATCCTCTAAATAGTCTCGTATCTGGTTGGTGTTCATTACCCAACCGCCGTCATCATCTACAACTACTGGAAATGCGGCGGTGTCGCCGGGTGCAAGGTTTGGCGTTTCCCATTCTCGTGTCTCACCGGCTACTTCCCATTCCGCTGTAATGTCGTGCGCATAGTCTTCTCCAGTATTCCTGATGACAAATTGGGTAGTGACGGCACTTCGATTTTCCAGATCACCTGTTAGGTGAGGCTGGTACTGTTGTGCTAAGACACGTGCCTGACGATCATATAAGATTACCAAACCAAAGGATAAAGCAATAGAGCCGAAGGCTCCGAAGACAGGTGCCATTAGAGTTAATTGATTTTCTCCTTCAGAAGGGACAAGATCAATGGTATGATTCCACTCTAACACTGCGACAACGAAGGCGACGAAGATTGCTCCATAGGCCAAAATCACTCCCTTACGTAACCAACCTTTTCGCAAGTTTTGCTGGATACGAGTGAATTCGTTAGTTGGGGAATTTTCCCCACTAATCGTTTGACGGAGTTTCCTCCACACGACTATGACTATGAGGAATACTATTCCGGTTATAATAGCTCCTTGGTAGAACGGAGAGATACCAAATTCTCTGATCAGAGGTACATTTGGCATACCGATTTTACCGGAGATTATGTTAAGAAAGCTTCCTAATCAGACTCACTCTATTTCAGCTCTTTGTTGAGCGGATTATCTTTTGCCTCTTGCACGTTCTCCCGCTGCACCATCTCGTACGCGCTCTTATCTCCATGTTTCCGGACCGTGTTCGCGATGCGTTCCTTGGTTTGCCGAAAAGATTCGTCAAGCCGCATCTTCGCCTGCTCATATCCGCTCATGTATCGCTGGCCTTTCTCGGTCTGCTCTATCTCATGTGGTTCGTCATTATCATCTACGTCAAGCAGCCCAAGGTCCATGTATCGCTGCATCGCCTGAGAAAGTCCCGGATCGTACGGACCACGCTCCTCAGTTATCAATCGCAGAGAGGTCTCTTCGGCCTCCTCATCAGCATAATTGAACAGGAGCTTGTGGTACTTTGTCCTTCCTTCAATTCGACCTCCGGCTTCGCTCAACATCAGCAGACGTGGGTGGTGGTTCTTGTCGTCACTCATCGATATCATCCCACGTTAGCTGGACCGTCATCGTCTGCAAAGCCTCCACTTGGTGTGGGTCGAAGTGGCTTTGTAGAGACTCATTTGAGGATGCGATAACGTACTGCATATCCGTGTCCCGAATGAAATCTATAGCGCTGTCACGTTGGTCATCTTCCAGATTAGCGAACGGTTCGTCAAGGACCACAACCTCGAAGCTATCCTCCGATATCTCATTCTCTCGCGCCACAGACGCAACCGTGTGGGCGAACGCCAAATTCAGCAACCGTGATTCGCCAGTACTCAACTCACCATACTTCCGTGGCCCCTCGTTCCCTGGCAGGAGAATCTGACCATCTTCCTCTACCCGGACCTCAAGGCCCAATTCTCCAGCAAGTGCTTCGTAATTCTCTGACCACTCATCTTGAAAGGACATCACGATTTCCTCGAAGCTGTTTCGTTCGAGCTCATCAATGCGCTCCGTCAGCTGTTCTAGCGACTCATCCATCTCATCCAAGGAGTCTTGAATCTCGTCACGTTCTTTTTCCAACGACTGCTTCTGCGTTTTGAGGCGATCTATTTCGGCACGGTGTTGTTCAAGTTCATTCTTTGTTCGCTCGGCAACTGCCTCGATGTCGTAGTCGTTGTCCTCAAGCGTGAACTTGGTGAGGTTGTTCAGGTCTGAAAGGTCCGGGATGGATGCCTGAATCGAGTCGATTTCATCTTCTATCTCAGTCTGCTCCTCTTCCAGCTCCTCAATCTCTGCTTCCAACTGGTCGACCGTGTCGTCAGCGGACTCAACACGGCTGCGGAGATTCGTTTTCAGATCATCCAAGGACCGGTCTTGCCCGCAGTGCGGGCATTTCCCCCGTTGGAGCCTATGTTTAGCGGTACTCTCAGCGACCACGTGGTCACAGACAGGACAGGACAACTCTTCGATCGCGTTGAGGATGAGGTCGTTGACTTCCTGTGTATACCGATGAACCTCACGCAACTGCCGGTCTTTCTTCCTGAGTTCCTGTTCTATCGTTCGCTTCCGATCGTAGAGGTCCTGCAGCTCCTCGTTGAGTTCCTCATTTTCTAAGAGCCGGTTTCTGATAATTTCGATGCGCCCGGTATCAATAAGCGACTGAAGCTTCTCGATTTTCTCAAGGCGATTTTCGACCCGGCCAACATCAATTTCCTCCAACTCACGCTGAACTGGTTTTAGCTCAGTACGCCTGACCTGCTCGACCTCCTGCTCAAGTGCGTCCCGTTCTTCCCGATAGTCCTCAAGCTCTTGTTGAAGATTACTTTCAACTACCCGGCGAATAGACTGGATAAGTTGTGGATTTGAGAGCCGAGAGAGTGGGAGCTTGTCGGTCTCAGAGTGGACGAACTGGAGAGTGGTGATATCTTCCGGCCCGATGAGTTCTACGAAGCGCTCGTCAGCAGCTTCTTTGTCAACTGTCGCTGTACCGTCACTGTAGGAGCGTCCTCCCCCACCACGATGGAGTTCGTGCCCGTTATCGAATTGGATTTCTACTGTGCTTGATCGACCGGGCTGGATGCCGAGTGTTGCCCGAGGACCGTAGAGTGCGTACAGGAGAGCGTTGATGGTCAGCGTTTTACCGGAACGGTTTCCGCCCTTGAGGAGGAGGTCATCACCACCAATGTCTTCTTTCGTGATTGTCTGGTAGTCCTCGATCGCGAACTCATCAATGTGGAGTCTACTGATTTTCATATTTGGCTGTGTACGGTTTGCTGATGTTCTGTGCGAGTCTGTTGAGTTCTTGGATGCTGCGCCGGGTCAGAAGTTGAGCAGCAAGGAGGCCAACGAGTAGGCCGATAGCCAGTCCGAGAGTGCCACGGAGGTAGGCTCCGATAAAGGGAGTAGTTACGGTGATAATCACGCCTGCGAGGATGGAGATATTCTTCTGATAAGCGCGGCGGTCGAAGTCGTCTACTCGGTTTTGAAGCTCTTCGGAAGCGGATTCGTAGAAGTCGTCATCTCCTGTGATTTCTTGGATTTGATCCGTGGAACGTCTCAGTTCACCTCCTGCAAAAAAGTTAATGAGCTGGTTGTTCTGCCGGTCGGCGATAAACATGACCAGTATTGCTGGGAGTACAGCTAGCGTTTTTAGGAAGAGCGGTTCTGGCGTGACAAGATGGATAACCACGCCTGTGTAGACAGTTAGGAAGACCGCTCCCCATCCACTATCCCAAATCTTCGTGGCAATTTGCATTCGATATTCTGACCTTCAGAACTAATCAGAGTGCCAACAAATATAAATTGTGTGGGACTGTCACAATGCCCGAATATTAATCGGCAAAGGTAACTTGTAACGAGCGTTACCATAGCCAAATTTGTCTGACATTTCCTGGGCCCCTTCAAGCGACGTCATTGTCGGTTCATCAGGTTAGGGATGCTCGTCAAGGCTTCCGCCCTGTACCATGCAGTCTCGAACTTCTTCGAGAGATTCAGCGTTCGAGGTGGCTGTGTCAATCTTTTCTGGTAACTTCCAAGCCGTACCAACTGGCCAGAAACAACACCTCGGGTAAATTCTCTCCGTGAGACTTGGTGGTTTCCCCGAAGTCTGAGGTTCATATCGATGCAATGGCCACACGGGTTACTCGTCACCCCCATCGATACGACTCATGTGGCTCTGTTGAAATCCATCAACGTTGACATTGGAGAGAGCGCTCTTTCTGGCTAGTTTCCATAGCTCACAGTAAAAACTAGTCTCTCAAGAAATCGCAAGACGGTAAGAGGGTTTCAACAGAGCCACTCATGTCAGTTTGTGCTGCCCCTGAGGGCCGAAGGCGCGACAGAACCCGCGTCCTCGGATTTGACCAATGGCTACGAGCGATAGCCCCAGTGTGTCCTTCGACGACTCGGACACGCGGCACGACGAGATGCACAGCACCATCGAACAGTGGCTTACCGAGCTGACCGGCGCCGTCGACGACGCAAAAGCGAGCGACGAGTTCCAAGACTAGCTGGACGTCCAGAGTCAGTTCCACGACTACTCGCACCGAAACACGCTGCTCATCAAGCAGCAGTGCCCCAACGCGACGAAAGTCGCCGGCTACCGGACGTGGCAGGAGGAGTTCGATCAGCACGTCGATGAGGGTGAAAGTACCATCTTATCTGGGCGCCGATCATCACCAAGCAGTGCCCGGAGTGCGAGAACTCGCCGAGCTACCACGAGGACAGTAACTGTGAGTACGACGAGACGCCACCCGAGGAGTGGTCCGAGGGTCTAGTCGGGTTCAAGCCCGCGCCGGTGTTCGATGTCTCCCAGACCGAGGGCGAGCCGCTTCCCGACCTGGACACGGAAGCGACCGGCGACGCTGGCGACCTCGTCGAACAGTTGAATGCCGCCGCTGACGACCTTGGCGTTACGGTGCGGATCGTTCCAACCGAGGAGTGGACCCACGGCGAGGCGAAGGGGATCTGCGAGCAGCTGAGCCTCGTCGATATGCAACCGCGGGTTGAGGTGCGTGATCGGGAGAACGAGGCCGACCTTGCGCGGACGCTGATACACGAGTACGCCCACGCCCTGCTCCACTTCGACGTCGACGACGATACGGAGCGGTCGAAACGCGAAGTTGAGGCCGAAGCCGTCGCGTACGTCGTTGGGCGGTACTGCGGGCTCGATACCAGCGGCTCGGCGTTCTACCTCGCAGCCGGGGAGTCGGACGACCCTGAGGTCGTCCGCAAGCGGCTTGGACGGATTAGTACCACAGCAGAGAAAATCGTCGAGACACTCGAGAATTGAGGGATTAACCAGCATTCGATCCGGTACTCCGCTGCTCGGTTGTTACTATACTCAGTACCCCTTTGTGTTGCCAGCGTATCGGGTGGCTGTTTTTGTCACTCGACACTTTAGATGAGATTGTATGCCGGCGCCAACGGGAGCTGATGGAGTCGGACGAGCTATCCAGGAGGTTTTCGTGCCGCCGGTGGGCGTTTTTTCATCATCGTCGTGGTCATCAAGGAGTTCGTGGGGGCGGTGGTAGCAGGACTGGTGTACCTGCTCATGCTTGTTGTTATCTTCTTAGGGATCTACACCTCGGCAAAAAATTGGTACATCCGCTACACGACGGGGTTCGTCCTGTCCGGTATCGTCCTGATTTGGATGGCACCCAGATTATCTCGATAGTGATCCATCCCGTATTCGGGTTTTTGGGCACCTTGATCGGGATCGTATTCCTTGGCGGAATGCCACTCCTATTGATCGAAAAAGCTGGCCTCGATGAGGTGTTGAAGAGGTAGAGAGAAGCGGCGTTTGCTTCTGTAGGCTCTGTTGAAACCCTCATCACGTCTGGCGATTTGTTGAGAGGCTAGTTTCTAACTGTATCGACGAAATTCGGTGGAAAGAGTAGCTCTTTGTGATGTCAACGCTGAAGGATTTCAACAGGGCCTCCAAAGTATAATTTTTAACTCTTGTAACGATCAAGCTATACGACTAATCCCGTGAACGACGACTTCATCACTCAACTGCTGAAAGAAGTTCACGTATTTCGGGAATAAGGTAGGTATGAGCGAGGAACAGACAAGGACCCCGAGATACACATACCAGCTGACGAAGAGGAAGTAATCGACGTGGTAGGTGCGGAGACGGACGAAAAGAACGTTGCTGTCGCACAGACTTGCCTGATTGGAGAACTATAGGTATAGAGAGTGTCCACCTTTATGTTATCCCACTTTGAGGTTTCGGGCAATGCATCAGAGAAGCTCGTACCTTATTCATTCGAGATATACGAACATCGCAATCCCGACAACGGATATAATCTCACTCAATTGCAGGCACACGATACAGCGTTCAATGAAAATCACATTCTCGACTTGATGGAAACTCTATTCTCAAAGCAAGACACCAATCTTGAACCTTCGACCAATGACAAGACCTTCGTTATCGAAGATTACCACCGGGACGGGAACATAATCGAAGGAATCGTGTCTACCGGCTACCACGGATACGAGGCCGAAATCCGTGATGTTGAATCGGGTGACATGACCCATCTGAAAGGCGAAGACGAAGCCGAGCAAATGCCGCTATACTTCCTCATCTATCTTCCTCATACACGTGAAGGCAAGCCATACGATAGTGGCCAGACTGCCCTAATCATCCTTCACCAAGTGAACCGGATTGGTGTGAAGGGGAAATTGAAGAAGCATATCGAGCAAACGTGTCTCTCGGGAGTGACTGACTATACGATGAAGATGGAACCTGTCTCTACAGAAGAAGTACTTGAGAAAGTCATAGAGGCAGACCGGATTGCCAAGTTAGATATAAACGTCCGAAAGATTCCGGGAGACGATGAAAGCCGGATGGAACTGGTGAAGGGATTAAGCACCGAGGAAGTCGGGACTCGTTCCATCGTCCTACGTCCGGAACATGGGGGAAGTTTTGAGAAGTTGAAGCGTAAGGCGGCAAGTCTCAAAGACCAAGATACGCACTTTGGGACGATTGTCGGCAACGACGTGGAAGACTTCACCGTGACTATTCAGAAAGACGGCGGTAGGAGCGAGACGTTCTCGCTGTTGAACGAGGAAGTGGCTATGCGGAAAGACCTTGATAGTGAGGAACTCCGTACTGACTCTGGCCTCATTACTGCACGTTCTCTCCGAAGTGAAGCAAACGACTTGGCCAATGACATTTTGGACCAGCAGATTGTAGAACCAGTTACCGGGACAGCCAACGTCGAAAAATGATATTTGGCAACATTGGAAGCATTATCAGCGACCACTATTCGTCTCTCAGCCAAGAGACTGGTCTGAAGAATCCGTTTGATTATGCCGTATTGGCGGTTATCTTCGTCGCTTTCCCCGCGGTTGTCGGGTTCGCTCTGGCCAACTACGTCGTGCTTTGGTCGGGATTCATCACTGCCTCTGCTTCTGTGTTGAGTGTCCTGACGGGATTCTCAATCAACACTATCATTCTGCTTATGAGGTATGATGAGGACGGTAGCCACCCCTACGAACAACGGACTGTGAGAAAGACGAAAGAGTTCACTCTCTACGCGATTCTGGCAGGTGTTGTTCTAATCATTTGTTTGGTCTTCGGAATCGTGGTATCGCGTATAGGTGGCCCCACTGGTTCGAGACTCGCGTTCGTCGTGAGTGGGATTGTCTACAGCCTGATGGCACACTACTTCTTGACGCTGTTAGTCATCACTCACCGTTTCTGGTCTTTGATACATGGCGACGTTCTTTGAGATTCCAGTTTACAGAACCACTGTTTTCGTTCACAGGGATTGATATAGTGTCAGTAAGTTCGTGACAGCATACGATGAATAGGGACGCTGTTAGGGAGTATGTGTATCGAATCTTCTCCACAGATGGATGAGGTCAACACCAAGGCCGCTGTCTTCCGTGACTTCTTGGAACTTCTCGACTGGCAGATCCCGCAAAACACGCAACTCGAATACTCCGTTGAAGCGTTCGGACAGACGTATAAATTGGTCGGAGAACACGTTCTTGATTACAAGGAGAAGGCCAATTGGATTGAAAAGAATAGCACAGACCTGATTTTCACGGAATCAGACTTATGAATTGGCAAAGACTCCGTAACGGTAAAGTAAGCGTTCCAACAGGAGTTGGTATAGCCGTCATTTTCTCTCACGTCGTACTGTTGGTTGTCGGGCTGACTCTATTTTCGATGGGCCTCCTTACTATGGCAGTCGATTCGATTTTCCCAAATGCAACCCCGAGTGAAGCAGGGAATATCTCGTTGTCAGCTATCTCTATTCTCGTGAACAGCCTCCTTACAGGTGGTCTGATATGGATATACCTTCGCCAGACGAGAGTGTTGGAAGATCAGAGAGACATTAGTGAAGAACAAGCCTCTATAGCAGAAGAGCAAACATCAATCAGTAAAGAACAGACCTCAATTCAAGAGCGACAGCAAGAGATAATGGAGGCCGAGTACATTCCTGCGGTCGATATTTCTGTGACTGAAGTCTCTGATGATTCTATCACTATTCACTGTTCAAATCAAGGGACAGGCCTTGCCAAGCAATTCAAGACTGATGTTGAGTTCTACGTTGGTGAAGAAGCGATGGACGGACCTGCTGATTATGACATGGGCGTTGAGGTGGTTCCGGTCTCTGACAAGGCTTTCACCAGTACTGAACAAGAGACACCACGGGGTGAAGTAACCTTTCGTGCCACCTACACGGCTGGTGCCACAACACCAGTGACGGTAGGCGCTGATGAAGAACTACCACAAACCCGTACAGAAGAGATTCTTCGTGAAGGCAATGAACAAGAGTTGAACTTTTCACTATATCTTGAGCGATACGTAGACCCCGGCGGAGAACAGCCAAGCAGATTTTCATTTAGTGAGGGTGTAGAACAACTAATAAAAGAGGGTGTCAGTACACTTGGATTCAGTATCAGTATCTCTTACCACGATATATTTGACAATGAGGTGTCTGATAGGACATTGGCTACTGGCTGGATTGATATTCGAGATGGGGGCAGCGTGGAACAGTTGTTTGAAGATTCAGAGAATAGAACCATTCTCACTCACAAACAGCCCTCGTTCGATGATAGAGGAAACATTTCACTCCGAAACGGCGAAAGGGTTCACCGTACAGGCCACTACTCCTACCTGTAGAATATATTCCACTTCTGCCCTGTTGAATAGATACTGAGTCACGGTTACAGCGGCTCACACAGCGATTCTATGTTGATGAGAGCGAACATCAGGACAATTTCACGGAACTGCCGATACCAGCCGAGCGCTCGCACGGCGTCGCCGAGCGAGCGCTTGACTGTCGAGTACGAGGTTTCGGCCATCCAGCGCTGAGAGTAGCCTTTTCCCCGGTTGAGCGCGTTGTTTAGAGCTGCTTTCGGTGATGATCAACGGTAGTGAACGAGGTACTCCACGTCATATGCGGCGATTTCGTACTCGGTATGCCAGTCTTGGAAACCGTTGTCGGCGACGACCTGCGGTCCGGTCTTCGTATCGTGCTTCCACCGCGCTGTGATGTGAACGTCAAGAACCGCAAGCGATTCCACATCACTGTCATCTTCTGAGGATTTCAACAAAGCCCTTCTGTACTAGTTCTTCCCGTAATATCTGCGTTGCCGCCTGTCGCTGCAGCACGATTTTAAATGATATGTGGTCTAAGTATTCCACACGAAACGATGTCGTCACTAGGGGGAACAAGATGAGAAAATCGCGCGGGAGATTCTGAAAGCGCTCTATAATCAGTTCAAAGACGTACAGTACCGTGGCCTGACAGGGGATGGATTGTACGAGGCATTGGAGGAGTACGAGCAGGACGACGTGGCTTATGTGGCGGAGCGAATCGATGGAGAATACGTCGAAGTACAGGGGGCACTGGGGCAGCGAATCAGCACAATCCAGATTACTGCGGCAGGGATCGAGAAACTGCACGAAGACGGGTACGAAACCATCATCGACGGCAACACCCGGTACGACATCCTAGAGGAATTGTACCAGCTTGATCGAGAGAACACCGGGGTAGTATTCGCCGAGCGAGACGAACTCATTGACGAAATTGGGGATGAAACGCTCGTCGACCAGAACATCTGGTACCTGAAGGAGAAGCGACTCATCGAGACGCACGGAGGGGGCAGCAGACTCTTCTACCACGGCGCCAGGATCACAGACCGTGGTGCAGATCGGTTCGAAGCATATCGGAACGATGGTGTCGAAATTCCGCGGACAGGGACGCACCGATCACTTCGGCAGGCCTCGATTGGCCCTAACGAGTCGCAACAAGCTGAGCACCTGTTCCGGGATTTCGTGGAACTTGCGCGAGATGAGGTGATTATCATCGATCGGTACGCCCGCGAAGGCCTCTACGACCTGCTCCAGCACGTGCCGAACGGCGTCGAAATCAAAGTGATGACGACGGATCGCGTGACTGGAGGGGGCTACCAGCAGCGCGTATCCCAGTTTGCACAGCAGCACTCAGATATCGAGGTCCGGTATCTCTCGGACAGCGACTGGGATTTCCATGACCGCTACATCATACGTGACCGGGAGGATGGCTGGGCATGGGGTCACTCGTTCCACGACGCCGGTGATACGCAGCACACCGCCTCTGAGCTCCGACCAATCAATCGGGAATCTATTGAGTCCCAGTTTACGGCCGCTTGGCAGAACGGGACGGTGGTTGTATGACGGATATGGTAGTCAACATCGATTTACCAACTGACGAGGCCGGGATGCTTCCCCGTCAATGCCCGAGTTGTGACTGTCAGTTCATGATCCATGGAGAGACCTACGAACAAGAACACTATCTGAATCTCCAGTGTCCGTACTGTGACTGGATCGCGGAGTTCGACGAGTTTCTCACAGAGGAACAGGCGGAGTACGGGAATGCTGTTGCAGAAAATGAGGCGAGGCAGATGCTGGAGGACCAGTTCGCAGATATGTTTGAAGACGCATTCAGCGGTACGGGCTCAAGCGATTTCATCGAAGTCGAAACGAATACAGACGACATTGATTTCGGTTACCGGAACACCCCCTCGCCACACCTGGATATCGAAACAGACCAAGTGACGTGTAGTGACTGCGGATTCTCCTATGCTGTCGAGGAAGGATTAGAGAACATCTCTTGCCCTGTATGCCGGTGATTTAACCTGATTTCAGCTTTATTAACAAAGATACTTTCGACATCAGTAGGTCGGCGTTCTACCTCGCTGCGTGGGAGTCGGACGATCCCGAGGTCGTTCGCGAGCGCCTCGGCCGGATTAGTCGAACGGCACAAGAACTCATCGACGTTCTCGAGAGCGAATCCTCGTCCCAACCCAGTTAACCAACGGAGTGATGGGCTCTTTCGGCTCTGTTGGTTAATTTTATCTGCGTCCGCAGAGGGGTGGAGGCGCATTCTGACCTCCGCGAACCATGACTGACGCCTATCCACGACGGTCCTCGAAGAAGCCGAGCACGTTGCCGAGCAGCACGATGTCGCTCGAACGACAGACAACCAAGCTCACGAGTACCCTCGATACGTCGTTCTTCGGGTGCTCGAAGGCGAGGCGGATCACCTCCCGGCGGACTGGACGCCGATCGACGGCGTGACCGTCGGCTACGGCAGCGACGGGGCGATGTTCGATAGCTGGGGCTCCAGCGAAGACTGGTGGGAGAGTGTCCCGCCACAGGAGGCGTGTACCCGCTTTCGGGTGTTCTTCCCGGACGACCACCAGACGGTCCCCCGTGACATCGTCGACGTGATGGCCGCGCTCGGTGCCTGGCGCGTCTGGACCGGGAGCGCAGCCGCGTGCGGCTCTTACGACCATCGCGAGCGCCGCGAGGTCCACTACCTGTGGCCGGAAGGCCATCCCGTGGAGGAAGTGCTCCACGAGCGGCTCAGTGGCCCTGCGGAAGCCGTCGCGCCCGATGGTGGCCGAACGGGCGACGTTCGTGACCGACTGGTCGTCGACAAGAACACAGGGCCTCAGAACGATCTCGAGCCACGCACGAAGCGTGCCGTCGCCGAAGCGATGGACGTCTCGCTCCTCTCGAAAGGTGGCCGCTACGAGGTGCAGTCCGCGTCCAGCAACAGGTACGAAGTCGACGTCATCGATGAATCGTGTACCTATCCCGACTGGCAGCAGCGTTCACCCGAAGGCGGCTGCAAGCACCTGCGTCGCATCGATCACGAGTTCGAACGGGGACGTGTTCCGCGGCCGGATGGTCGACTACCCTAGAGTTCGTGAAAGGACACTACTTTCACCCATTATATAGTGATACTGCAAGGAGCTACGCTACTTCTGCACGTCAAGCTTTTGAGGGAGACTAAAGTAGATTATCTCAAATGTTAGGGCCGCTTACGGAAAGTCTACTCTCTGCTTTCCGGAATGGAGTTGCAATTCTATTAATTGGAACGGTATTCACAGTAACTGTTACTCGTCTCTATGACACGGATGAAAACGGGGTGCGGATTCGGGATCTCTACCGGAACAAACGGCTAGTGCTTGCGCTGGCAATCATTCTACCTCTCTCGTCTGCAGTCCTTTTCGGGTACACTCAGCCTTTGTTGGTCCGCTCTTTTCAGGACCTACGTCTTCTGGTGACGGGGGTCGGTGTTTTGCTACCACTTCTGCTAATTCGGACGAATGATGAAGCTGAGAATTGGAACGTGATTGACGGTGATCGTGATACGTTTGTGGTCATTGGTGTATCGCTCCTCCTTGTTTTCGCCCCTTGGTTTGGACCACCCCTGATCAACTACGTCGTTGAACAAGTCACCGCATTCATCAATTACGTTGTAAGAGGCCTTACTACGCTCATCCATCAGATCATTCAGTCCATTATTGGATTCGCCATGTCCCTACCACTACAAGAAATCGGCGCAGTCGTTGTCCTTCTCTTGATCTTGATTGTAGCCTTCAGAAGATGACCTGATCTAAGCTAATTCCTTAGAAGCAAATGCGAGTTGTGTCCTACTCTATTAGACGGACTCGTTCGCCATTCTGTGCAACTCGACTGAATTCCGTGAGATACGAAATACGTTTTTGAATTTCAGCGGTGTCCAACTCCAGTTCGGCGGCCAGTTCGTCGACGGTCATCGTCTCGTCGAGTGCTTGGAGAACTTCGAGCCCTCGGTAGTACCTATTCGTGAGTTCCTGGACGCGGCCCTCGATCGGCGTGGTTACCCCGTACCGCTCCTCGAGTTCGACCAGTGCCTCATTCGCGAACGTGGCGAACTGATCGTCCCCCAGGCGTTCGATCTGGGCTTCGAGTTCATCCCGGACGACGACGTAATCGAGGCCGGCCTGCACGAGCATATTCATGTCCTCGATGTCGTCGTCGCGGCCGGCAATCGCCTTGAACAGGAAGATATCCTCGTTGCTGACCAGCCGGACCGTCAGTCGATCCAGGTTGAGGAACGGCTCACTGCGCTCTTGCATCCCGTCGGTGAGCACGAGCTTGTTCGCGACCTGCTGGTTGAAGATGTCGAGGCGACACCCATCGTCGTTCTCGACGCAGCTCGTCGCCCCCAGCGCCCGGTAATCTGGATCCAACGATTGAACCTCCGCATACCCGAGGTCCATCAGGACGGCCCACAGCTGACCGTACGCGTCGCCATCCGGGACGACCAGGTCGATGTCTTTCGTCGCCCCCTTGAGGTCGCGTAGCGACATCGCGCCACCACCGATCAGGTAGACGGTGAGCGGTTCAGATAGCCCGTCTCCGATTCGCTGGAATTCGTTCTCGATGTACTCACGTCCGAATGTTGGTCTCATTGTGGGAGTGGCACCTCGTAGTCAGCCGCAAGCTTCTGGAACTCGTCCCACGCCGGGAGCCGGTCGTCGTCGACCTCGCCGTGCGTCTCGAGGTAGCGGAGCAAGGCGTCGATTTCGTCTTCGAGGCCATACTTCGCCGCCTGCTCTCGGAGGTCCGCCTCGTCGACGCCGACGTGGCTGAGCAGGAGGAGGCAGTACGAGCGGTGGCGGCTGCCGTCGTCGATGAGCAGCGTGTGACAGCAGAGCTCCGCCGGCGAGACTACGTCGAGTTCCTCGGAGTAGACGTAGTAGCGGTGGCCGGTGAGCAGGAACTGGAGGTCGAAGGCCGCGAATCGAGCGAGGCCGGTTTCGTGGAACGCCTCCGCGTCGATCTCCGTCTCGGCCTGGGCAAGGAATTCGTCGTAGCCCTCCCAGAGAATCGTGCCCTTCGGTGCGGCGGCTTCGAGGCGTTGACGATGCAGATGGTGTGCGAGTTCACGTGCGAACTCGTGGAGGCGGCCGAAATCGGCGTTGAACTCATAGTGGCCGTCGTCCGTCCCGACGAGCCCACGGTCGCGAAACCGCTTGAGGACGCGGTTGACCGTGTTGCGGTAGTTGGCGCTCCGCTCGGCAATCTCGGAGACGGTTCGCGGCTGGTCGAGGTAGTACAGAACTTCGAGTGCCTTCCCGGTCAGCAGCTCGGGGAACTCGATGTGGGTGTGCTGGCGGACGAGGTCCCGGTAGAGTTCGACGGCGCGAGCATCCGACGGGACGACTCGTTTTCGCCGGCCATCGCGTTCCGTGTAGACGAGTCCCTTTTCGACGAGGTCGCCGACGGCACGAGAGAGGTAGCTCTCGCTGTGGTCGAGCTTCGTCGCGAGCTCGGAGATCGTGTCGCCACGGTCGACCGCGGCGAGGACCTCGAGTTCGATGTGCCGGAGCATGGTGTAACATAGTACGAAACTAATATATAAATAAGTTTCGAGTAGTGTTACATCCAGCAGGCGCGGAAACCGTTTTCCACCGACTTAACCAACAAAGCTATGGTGCCGCGGGTGGTGTTGGTTAACACGAGAGCAGCCGATGTCCTATGAACCCCAGACTCCACCGACGAATCTTCCGACGGAGGTCGTCAACACGCTCAACGAGTCGGACCCGGAGCAGCTCCGCGACGTTGCTTCGTATGCCGAAGCGCTCGCCGAGCACAAGGAACGAGAGGCCTGTCTCCAGGAGTCGGCAGATCAAGAGAAGGCCGAAGAGCGACCAGACGATCTTCCGGATGACGTCCCTGCCAAAGCAACGATCACAATCAAAGAGATCAACGACAATCGCTACTACTACTGGCAGTGGCGGGAGGGAGAGAAGATTCGTTCTCAGTACAAGGGCCCGGTCAACCCGGACGAGTAAAACTCGATGAGGGAGGACACCCACCCCACGTTTCCGACGTATCGAGAGATACACTCGTGATCAGGGGTGTGGTGAACGACCGAACTGAGAGCTAAGCCAAGTCTTCCAGCCGGCTGTCCCGGAGGACAGATTTCAACACGATACCGGTGTCCTGAACCAGCCGATGCTCGAGGTAGCTGCCTTCACCCCGGCCACCGGTCCGAGTTGATTCGACGACACCGAGGAACGCCTGCTCTTTCAACAGCTCATAGACGCGGTGCTCGCTGAGAGTCTTCGCATCAGCTTTCTCGGTCGTCGCTTCATATCGTTCGTAAATTCGGTTGGTCGAAAACCCGTCCTCGTTTGGATTCTCTTCGGTGAGCAGCGCGAGAGGATATAGGATAATTTGACCTGGGTCGTCGAACCACGGAGTAGCTCCTCGAAGCGATCAATTTCAGCCCACTCCTAGGCATCGCGAATGTGTTCCTCGACGACTGTATCGACATTTTCTCGCTCGGCTAGCTCGTCGGCGTGACGAAGAACCTCGATTGCCTTTCTGGCGTCACCGTGTTCTTGCGCGGTAGTGACGCCGTCAGCGGGATGTCAGCTGTAACAGTTCGTGCGAGGAGAGACGAACTCAACGCAGCGTGAGCCGATTTGCAACGGCATCAACTTCATACGCTGCGAGATGAGTTACCCAATCATGACGCTCACAGAGACGGTCGATTTTCTCGCCGAGGAGTTAGATCTGGAGCGGAGTCAACACGTCCGACAGGTCGGAAAGGCAGTCGCAAGACTACGTGATTAACAACACTGGCCCTGCCTTCCCAGTAACTCAACACAGCACCCTTTTGCATATATCTGAATAATCCGAAGATATATTGAGAGTAGCCGCCTACAGATACGTATGACCGAGTTCGATCCGGCCCCCACGTCCAACGATACGCAGCGCCGGTGGCAGACGGGGACAGACACGTTTGGTCGTGTCTACGACGTCGTCCTCGGCGTTACCTCACCGACTGCCTACACCGAGATCGCTGAGCTTGCGGACTGCTCTCCGAATGCTGCCAAAAAGCACCTCGACCGCTTGGCAGAGATGGGCATCGCTCGAGCCGAGAGAGACAGCCGCCCGGCGACATACGAACGAAACGAGGGGTATCTCGAATGGCAGGACGCCAGTCGAATCGCAACCGAGCTCTCTATCGAAGCGATCATCGACCGCGTGGAGGCGCTTGAAGCCCAGCGAACGGAATACGAAGCGCAGTTCGAGACGACAGACCCAACGGCTGTCAACGTGTTCGAGCACGATAGTCACGGAACCATCCACGAGCGGATGACCGCAGTTAGTGAATGGCAGGGCGTGATTCGGGATATCCGGCTGTACGAACTTGCTCGCCAGCTCTCCCAGAACGACGGGCATCTGATTCCGGCCTAAATGAGCCAGCCACCGGAGGATTCGGACCCCCACTCGACAGGCCCACCGGATCGACAAACACTGCGCCTGCTGGAGCGACACCTATCGTCGGATTCGCTCATCGCCGAGACTGCGTTCGACCCGGATTCATACGAACCTCGACTGCTTCGTGGACTGCTCGACGCTGGACGATATCCTGACACAGTAACAGCGGCCCGTCTCGACATCCGATGGTTCACGACTGGCGATTTCTCAGTCCACTACGTCGAAGAGCACGAGGACGGGAAACGCTGGGAATGTCGCTGGGACCGGCACCCGAACGCGCACAACACACGGTTGCACTTCCACAAGCCACCGTCTGCTACCGAAATCACCGACCTCGAACTCCCGTCGCTCCATCCACTCGAAGTATATTCCACCGTCCTCACGGCGATCGAGCAACGCATAGAGATACTGTGGCCCTAGCACGTGCTGGGCTCGGCCGAGAGATCTCTCGAGTATATTTGTCCACAATTGAGATCGGACTACCGACTCAGCTGGTTCGCCCCAGCGATTTCAGCCCCTGCCTCGCGTCAGCACTCGACTGAGACCACGATTACTCCGGCCGTGCAGCGTGACTGAAGGCCTCAACAGTGGCGTACATCTGTACGGTTAAGTCTCTCGAACGGGCACACCAGATATGGATTTCTTCAGCACAGAAACCCCAATTATCGGAATGGTCCACCTACCGCCCCTCCCGGGTTCTCCCGGCTTTGATGGAGATCGAGACGCACTTCGAACCCGACTCCTCGAAGATGCGGCAGCACTCGAGGCGGGTGGTGTCGACGGCATTATGCTCGAAAACTTCGGTGATGCGCCGTTTTATCCAGACCGAGTCCCCCGTCACGTCGTCGCTGACGTCGCAGCACTCGCGAGCACACTTCGTGGGCATGTCACCGTGCCGTTTGGCGTGAACATCCTCCGAAACGACGTTCAAAGTGCCCTCGGCATTGCCGCTGCGACAGATGGAGCCTTTGTTCGCGTGAACGTCCATACCGGTGCTCGGCTTACTGATCAGGGCGTCATCGAGGGGATGGCACACGAAACGGTCCGGCTGCGTGATCAACTCGACACCGATGTTGCCATTCTTGCAGACATCGACGTGAAACACTCTGCACCACTCGCTGACCGGTCACACTCAGAGGTCGTTGGTGAACTCATCGAACGTGGCGGTGCCGACGGAATCATTGTGAGTGGCACTGGCACGGGCGAGGCAGTCGATACGACGGTTCTCGACGCAGTTGTCGACGCTCGCGATGCTCGCGGTCTCGACGCCCCTGTGTTGATCGGGAGTGGTGTCACCCCCGAGACGGCACCTGAACTGCTTTCGATCGCAGATGGTGCAATCGTTGGCACAGCGCTCAAAGAAGGTGGCAAGACGACGAACCCTGTCGACGAAGCAGCAGTCGAACGGCTTGTCGCGTCCGTTCGCTAGACCTCGCTGTCTCAGCGGTTCACCGCGTCTCGAGAAACGCTTGAACGTCGGATTCGGCTGGGAGATTGCCCCGTGCGCCCAGTTCAGTACAGTTGAGCGCGGCCGTGGCAGCGGCGAATCGTCCTGCGTTGTGTGCTGTGTCGTCGTTAAGGAGCCACGTATGAATCAGCCCCGCAGTAAACGTATCGCCAGCGCCGGTCGTGTCAGTCACATCCACCTTGAACGCCGGGACGTCGGTTACTGTCCCTCCTTCAAGAAGGCGTGCCCCGTTACTGCCCTGCCGTAATCGCCGCACGAGAGACGTCCTGCTGCGTAAGCGTGGCAATTGCGTCGTCGGCCCCACCACCAAAATACGAGCGTGCGGCAACCTCACCGACCACGAATAGATCAACGACAGAAAGTAGTCGGTCAATCGTCTCGGGTGTTGTCCCTCGGCCTTCAAGTTCCGAGAGTGGTCCTGCGAGGTCGAAGACGAGTGTGGAAATCTCACCCCGTTCCCGGGCAGTCACAAGTCTCGAGACGACCGCATCAGGTGCATAGGCGCTCGTGAACACCACGCTGGCGTTACCTGCATATTCAATATCGTGAGCATCAAGTCGGAGGTTCGGAACGCTCTGGCCACCGGCGACGATCATTCGTTCACCATCTGGCCCACGGAGAATCAGCGTGTACGACGATTCTTCGGAGCCGGCTTGAATCCGCGAACAGTCGATATCGCGTGCGTGGAGGTCAGCTTCGATTTCGGCGGCATCGTCGGCGCCGACGCGGGTGATAACCCCCGTCTTGTTCCCGAACTCAGCAAGCCCAGCAGCGACATTTGCAGCGACGCCACCCACGTCGGTTGTGTGTTCGCGCGCGAATGCACCGCCGTCAGGTTTCGGGAGATTCGACAGAGAATAGATGTGGTCGAGAACGGCACTGCCGACCGTCACGACATCGAACGATGACATACGCCTACTCAACGGTGGTGCGTCTTGAACATACAGGGATTGTTTACAAGCCTGTATTGAGTCCATGGCCTCGCTGTTGTATCCATTCTCGTCGATAGCTATTACCACGAGAATTGATGGCGACTATGTGCCTCACGGCCTCGGATGTTTCCGGATGAGGGTCGAGTAGACACAGGACGCTCCAAGTGCAACGGGGTCGGCGACGAGAGTACTGTTTGAATACCCCGACGCTTTGGTCACGTGCGGCTAGTTCGCGGTCTTATAGAAAGTTAACCAACAAAATAGGCCATTGACGTTCGTTGTTGGTTAAGACAGGGTGAGCGGTCATGCCCTACGAGCTATGACTCCCACAGGAACTTTCCTCTAACATCGTCGATCCCCGCGACGACGACCCGAAATCCGTCGACACCTTGCAAGATATGCCGGTTTGTTAGTGAGACGGAGAGACGGTGTTTTACTGGAAATAGTGGTGTGGTGACTGGCAGTCTCGTCTCATCAGTTCGTCGAACACGAGTGGACGTTGGTGCTACTCACGATTGGCCATTAACCAACGAGTGAACAGCATACTCCTCCACGTTGGTTAACCAATCCAGAATGTCTGACGAGTGTCAGACCCCATCATTTCCACTAATACACTTACACGATGAGAGCCAGCGGCTCTAGTTACCCACTCTCCCCCACTATTTCCAGTAAAGCTAGTGACGAAGGTCTCCCGAACTCTCGAGTTGCTTTCTTTCACTAGGACAAACCGCACAGCAACCGCACTCTAGCTCTCCTACGGACTAGCTCAAACGCTATTGATATAAACTTTTCTCTTGTTTAGAGTTTCTTATCACTAGGCGGCTCTCTTTCCTGGTGCTTTACTGGAAATAGTGGGGAGGGGGTTTCTGTCATTCTCGTCAGCTGTTGCCCTCCGTAGTCTGCTGGTTCGTGTTCTGACCGAGTATACTGGAAATAGTGGAGTCTATCGAGTATATAAAGAAACGTTTACTGGAAATACTGGAACCCTGTGGTATGTCTTACTCGTGACTCGCTACCTGGAGTTACCGCGAATTACTGGAAACGACGGGGTGAGTCGGTCATCCACAATCTGCTGTGTTTACTGGAAATAGTGGGGTGGGGTTGCTCATCCAGAGTCGGGTTTTCTGTGTTCATTCCTCGTGACAGTCAACACAACCTTCTTCCAATAGACTGGAAACGACGGGGTCGATATCGGATAGTGGAACTCTCACCCCATGGTGGTTATACTGGAAATAGCGGAAACGGTGGTCGAAATAGTTATCATTCTAGCCTGAGTCAGTCGAGGACAATATGACTCCCCGATTTCAGCCGGACGATACGCTGTACAAACGGCGGAATACACTCAAAGTCGAGTACGTTCCAGACGACATCGTCGGGCGGGACAACGAGATTGAGGAGTACGAAGCTGCCCTACAGCCGATCATCAACGGCGAGTACCCCGACAACATCTTCATCTACGGCAAGACTGGCGTCGGCAAGACCGCTGTAACGAACTTCCTACTGAACGAGCTCTTGGATTCGGCGGAGCATTTCGAAGTCGACCTCTCTGTCATCTCCCTCAACTGCGACGGTCTCAGCACGAGCTACCAGGCGGCGATTAGTCTGGTGAACAATCTCCGAGAACCTGAGCATCACATCGCCGAAACCGGCCACCCCCAATCCAAGGTCTATCGTCTTCTCTGGGATGAACTCAACAAGCTCTCGGGGACCGTGATCATCGTTCTCGACGAGATCGACCACATCACGGACGACACGTTCCTCTACCAGATTACCCGTGCCGACAACAACGGCTACATTGACAACATTCAGCTCGGCCTCATCGGGATCAGTAACGACTCGACGTTCCGAGAACAGCTCGATGCAAAAGTGCAGTCATCGCTGTGTGAAACCGAGATTTCGTTCCCACCGTACGGTACGGAAGAGCTCCAGAAGGTCCTCGAACAGCGGGCAGAAATCGCGTTCCACCAGAGCGCTCTCGAAGAGGGCGTGATTCCGCTGTGTGCAGCCCTTGGTCGCCAAGATGGTGGGGATGCCCGACGAGCAATAACTCTTCTCCGAAAGGCGGGGGACCTCGCCCGCACCGAGAACGCGGAGTCGGTGACGAGCGACCACGTCGAACGCGCCCAAGAGAAACTCGAGGCACAGCAGAGCATGGACATCATGCGCGACCTCACCGAGCACGAGCAACTCACACTCTACGCGTTGACGACGCTCGCTGCCGAGGAGTCCACGCCGGCCCGGTCACGAGTTGTCTATCAGCGTTACAAAGAACTCTGCGAGTATCGAGGTCGAGACCCCCGTACTGCTCGCCGAATGCGCAGCTTCCTCTCCGACTTTGAGATCCTCAACCTCACGCTCTCGCAGATGGAGCACCGTGGTCAGGATGGGGGCACGTATCGCGAGCATGAGCTCAACCGTGATATCGCGACCGTCGTCGATGCGCTACAGACGATTATCAGCGACTTCGGTGCCCACCGAAGTATTCTCGAGTATCTTCCCGACTCCGGTGAGGAGTTTCGAACAATCTGAATTCGGCTTTCGGGCTGGTCTCTCCGTTCACACTTTTTAAAGTTGTTCACAGGTGGACCCCACGTTTCCGACGTTCTTGACGGCCGGCGAGCAGAATTAACTCAGTACCGCACATGGTTGGGAGGTGAGTTGTGTCGGTACGTTTGGGGGCGACTGCTCGGGTTGTGCGCGCTCCGGCGGGCAGCCCGTTCCTGCCGGGCCGG